>JAKJGV010000079.1 GCA_022704185.1 Verrucomicrobiota bacterium | reverse complement strand
GGGAGTGACCCGCCAGTTGCTGGCCCTGGGCCGACGGCAGATGCTCGAGATTCAACCGGTGGATATCAACCACGTGGTGTCGGGGATGGATCGTCTCTTGAGACACACCCTGGGCGAGGATATCGAGCTGGTGACCGTTCTCGGCGAGCGCCTGCCAAGGGTAACGGGCGATGCCGGGTACCTGGAGCAGGTCATTCTCAACCTGGCCGTCAATGCACGCGATGCGATGCGCAAAGGAGGCAAGCTGAGCATTGTCACCTCGCGGGTGCCGGAGCAGCGGGAGGTGCATCTTCGTCATGCGGGCGAAAAGCCGGACGATTTCGTGCTGCTCTCCGTTCGCGATACCGGCCACGGGATGACGCCGGAAGTGCAGCGGCAGGCCATGGATCCGTTCTTCACGACGAAGGAGAAGGGCGAGGGATCGGGTCTCGGACTGGCCGTGGTCTACGGGATCGTGAAACAATTCGGCGGCCACGTGGAACTCGAAAGCGCGCCGGAGACGGGAACCGAGGTGCGCGTGTTTCTCCGGGTATCTGCCGAGCAGAACCCGCTCGAAGCGGTGACAGACGCCGGACCGTCGCCCCACGGCACCGAGACGGTCCTTGTGGTGGAAGACGAGGAGTTGGTCCGGATGTTCATTGTCCGCATCCTATCGGGCGCCGGGTACCGTGTGTGGGAGGCGGCCAACGGGGTGGAGGCCCTGGAGCGATATGAGTCGCGGATTCATTCCGTCGATCTGTTGTTCACGGATATGGTCATGCCCCAGATGGGGGGACGGGATCTGGTGCGCCGGTTTCGAGGGACGCGGCCGGAACTGAAGGTACTCTACACAACGGGATTTGCCCACGAGGCAGTTTCGGGGACCGATCGGGCGGGTGCGCCGGATCCGATCCTGCTCAAGCCCAGCACCCAGGAAACCGTGCTTCAGAAGGTGCGGGAAATTCTCGACCACCGGTAGTTCATTCCGAGGCGGGCCTTCAGCCCGATACGGGAGTCGCCTTGTTGCCGCGGCGCAGCCGGATCGCGTCCCGCACTTCGTGAAGTTCGGGACAGCGAAGCAGCAAGGCCAGCAAGATATAGATGACGATCGCCACCGCGATGCTGCCCAACACGGACATCACCTGCGTGAGTTTCGGCGCCAGATCCAGCCGCCCCCCCATCGCGAAGAGCAGGCGCTGCAGACCGAACGCGCACAGCCCCATGGCGATGGAAGCGGACATGATCCTCGCCATGCTGACCCCCAGGGTCCGCCAGCCGGGAGACCCCATGCGCCGGTGGATGAAGTACCCGAGCACGAAGCCGTTAACGCCCTCGGAGATGACGGTGGCGAGAGCGAGTCCCGCATGCTTCCAGTACTGGGGCCAGGTCAGAATGAAGGTCACGTTCAATGTGAAATTGAGCGCGACGCAGCAGAGGCCGATCCGCACGGGGGTGCGGGTGTCCTGGGTGGCGTAGAAGGCGGGCACAAAGACCTTCGCGAGACAGAAAACCAGCAGCCCGGGCGCGTAGAACCAAAGCGCGCGAGCCGTGAGTTCCGTCGAGACGGCATCAAAGGCCTTCCACTCGAAAATCATCTGTATGATCGGCCGCGCGAGGGCGAAAAGCCCGACGGCGGCGGGGGCCATGATGAAGAACAGCGAACGGAGAGAATGGTTGAGAGTGCGCGTGATTTCCGGGAAGTCGGACCGCGCGGCGTGACCCGACAAAACGGGAAGCAGCACCGTGCTCAGCGCCGTGGCAAGAATGCCCTGCGGCAGGTAAAGCAGCCGCTCGCTGTAGAACAGCGCGGCTGGCGCCCAGCTGCCCACCCACGTGGCGAGCAGGCTGTCCACGACCGCGTTGACCTGGTACACCGCAAGCCCGAGCGCGGCGGGCCCCATCAGCGTGAAGACCTTCCATACGCGCGGGTCCGAGAAGTCGAACGACAACCCCGGCCGATACCCGAAGCGCCAGAGAGCCGGAATCTGCATTCCGAGCTGGATGATGCCGGCGACGAAAACGCCCCACGCGAGCCCGTAAATCTGCCGCTCCAGCGGGCCGCTGATCCGCGGGCACACCAGCAGAATGAAGGCGATCCACGTGATGTTCAGCAGGCTTGGCGTGAAGGCCGGCAGCGCGAACCGGTGATGCGAGTTGAGGATGGCCATCGAGAGCGCGGCGAGGCAGATGAACATCATGTACGGCAGCATGATCCGGACGAGCGGCAGGATCATGCCGGTCTTCACGCCCAGGTCCGGCCGCCTCAACACGAGGGTGATCGCGGCGATCCCCGCCAGCACCACGGCGAAGAGGACGGTCGCCACGAGCGTAATCACCTTCCTCGCCAGCAGCCAGGCGCGCTGGTCTCCTTCCTTCTGCCGGGCTTCGATGAATACAGGCACGAAGGCCGAGGAAAGCGCGCCCTCTCCGAAGAGCGCGCGGAAGAGGTTGGGAATGCGAAACGCGACCACGAAGGCCGACATGGCCGGCGACGTCCCGAAGAATCCCGCGGTCAGGAAGTCGCGCATCAACCCGAGGACGCGACTCATGGAGGTGAACCCGCCGATCAGCATCGCCGAACGTATGACCTTTCGTTGTTCCACTATCGCTTGCTCCTGCAGGCGCGCAACACCAGCGCGCCCGCCATGAAGACGGCCAGCATCAGAGTTCCCGCCCACGTCATGGACAGCGTTTCGCTTGCGCCGAAAAGCTCCCAAAGCCTGCCGTCTTCGGCGCGGTCGAACAGGTAAGTTCCTGCGCCCTGCGCCCAGACCCAGCCCGCGTGCAGGCCGACGACGGCGTAGATCATGCCGAAGTGATCGTACAACAGGCAGAGCAGCATGCCCATCAGGAACAGGTTCACGAACATCGGCGCGGCGTACTGGGGTTGTATCCCGTCCGCGATATGAGGCAGCAACTGGAACCCGGCGGCCCAGTGGCGGGGGTCGAGCCCCGCGGGTTCAACGGGTCGGGCAAAGTGCACAATGGCGAACAGGAAAGCAGCTGAAGCGACGGCGCCGACGAGATGCAGCCGGCGGCGCAGCATGCCGAAAAGGTATCCGCGGAAGAAAGTTTCCTCGAGGATCCCGATCAGCATCGCGCCGACAAATCGGGAAGCCCACTTCGCGGCCGTCGTCGCGAGATGGGTCGAGCGGGGGTTGAAGTACAGTGCGCCCGCGAGATCTGAAAGCAGGTACGCCACGGCCATGGATATCGCGCCGGCGGCGAACCACGCGGCGACCGGCCTCCACCGTCCGCGGGGTGCGGCGGCCCATCCCAGCGTGCTCCAGTGCCGGATGCCGGAAAGACGGACGGCGGGATACAGGAGCGCCATGGCGATCAGCATGACGCACCGGGAGAGCACGCGCTTGAACCGCGGGTCGGTGAAGTGAGGGCCGAGGTTGACGTATTGCGAGAGCCATTCCAGCAACCGGACCATCTGTGGCGCCATGAGTGCCCCGAAGACAAGCGGAACCACGAACAGCAGCAGAAGGGCAAACAGGGGCCGTTCCGGCGTGCGATCCGATTCTGCGGAGTATTCAGTGACCGGAGTTTTCATATCGGTAGGAGGGGGGAATCAGGTGTGCGTCGAGCTCCGAACTGTAGAAAGGGTAACGGTTGCGCGCGTCCCCGGGGCGCACATGTTTCCAGCGTTTGTACATCCACAACCAGCACTCGGGGCAGGCGCGGATTTCGTCTTCGTACACGGAACAGATTTCCTGCGTCACTTTCCGGACGGCCTCGTCCACGTGCTTGCGGTCATACGGCGGGGGGGTGATCGAGCGCGGGATCCGCACCCGGTAACTGCCGTCGGGTTGTGGAATGCAGAATCCAAAGAAGATATCGGTTCCGGTCCGGTAGGCGAGCGATGCGCCTGCAGCCGAAACGGTGGCCGGAAGGCCGAAGAAGTCCACGAAGATTCCTCCTTCGTTGATCTGCGTGTTCTGATCGAGAAGAAGAGCGACCCGTCCGCCGCGGCGCAGCGCCTGGAGCATCGCGCGCACGGCGCCGGTGCGTTCGATGATCGTCTGGCCTGTTGTTTCGCGCGCGCGGCGAAGGAACTCGTCCACCGCGGGATTCTTGAGAGGGGTGGCGACGCTCGCGAGCGGGAATCCGGCGACGGCGGCCGCATGACCCAGCACTTCCCAGTTGCCGAGATGGCCGGTGAGGCATACCGCGGCCTTCCCGTTCTTGAAGACCTCTTCCAACGGCTTTTCAAGGGAAACCCAGCACTTGGTGCGCTCGACCGTGTCCGACGAAAACCAGATACTGTCCAACGCGACCAACGCGAAAGTTCGACACGATTGTTTCAGGATCCTTGTTTTCTCTGCAGAGGACAGTTGATCCCCGTAGACGAGATCGAGGTTGGCACGGCCGATGGCCCTCAGTTGACCTGAACACCAATATCCGGCGGAGCCCAGCACCCGCGCGAGCAAGAGAATGGCGCCGCGCGGCAACGGCGTAAGCAGAACGCGCCCCGCGCGGGCAAGGCCTACCTCGGCCCGCTTGCGCAATCGCTTGAACCAACTGACCTTCCTTGCCATGGGCGACTAGTATAGAGACAACGCGGCGTTGCGGAAGGGCAAAGGTTGGCCGCTTTGACAACCCCCCGCCATTCCGCTAACTTGACCCGAGCCATGAAAGTCAGCGGTTTCACATTCCTGCGCAACGGCGAGATGCTGAACTACCCGTTTGTTCAATCCATACGCTCGGTTCTTCCGATCGTGGACGAGTTCGTCGTGGCGCTCGGCCCCTGTTCGGACAACACCCCCGCTTTGCTTCGCGCGATCGGCGATCCGAAGATACGCATCATTGAAACGACCTGGAACGAGGGCATGCGGCCCGACGTCTCCATCCAGGGCTTCGTCTACGGTCAGCAGAAGTCCGTCGCGTTGTTCAACTGCACCGGCGATTGGGCGTTCTACCTGGAAGGGGATGAAGTCGTCCATGAGGATGACCTTCCGAAGATTCGCGGGGCGATGGAGAAGTACCTGTCCGATCCCGAGGTCGAAGCCCTGGTGTTCGACTACATACATTTCTACGGGAACGCAAACACCTACGCCTGGTCGCCCGCCTGGTATCGCCGCGCGCCGCGCATCATTCGCAACACCATCCCGTGCTGGGCGCCCAAGGGACTCTTCTTTGTCGTGCTCGAAGATCAGAAGAGGGGGCGCTATCCGGCGGCCGCGCACAGCGGGGGGCGCATCTTCCACTACGGCTGGGCTCGCGGCGAATCGCGAATCCAGGCCAACAAGGACCAGATCGAGAAGTACTGGGGCAAGCCGTCGAAGAAACTGGATCTTGCGGAAATCGATCCGCAGGTGCTGAAGCCGTTCGAGGGCACGCACCCCGCGGTGCTCAAGGGATGGATCCCGGACGAGACCTCCGTATTCAAGGCGAATCCCGCGCACCAACTGACCTCCCGTGAAAAGAAACATCGTTTGCTGATGAAGCTGGAACGGCTTCTCGGGGTGGACTTCAACAAGAAGCACTTCCGGATGGTTCGCTAGCCCGTTCGCAGCCTCCTCTCCCGAGCGGAGAGGGAGCGTCGTCGTGCTGGCCGCAGGCGGAAGTCCGGCAGGCTGTAAATGTTTGAGTGGCTTCTGGGCGGAGGGTGTCAGAACCCTGGTGGAATTGCGATGGGAGAAGTGGTCGTACAGCCTTTTCTGGCGGGGCTTTCCACGGGCCTATTCTGTTGCGCGTACTGTTTCCCTTTCATTGCCCCGGTACTCGTCGCGGAGGAGCGGACGCTCCGGCAAACCGCGTGGGTCCTGTCGAAATTCATCCTCGGGCGCCTCTGCGGGTACACGCTGTTCGGGGTCGTGATCGGCTACCTGGGCGAGCAGGTCGGCTCGAACTGGTTTCACACGATCTCCGTGGTCTCGCTGGTACTGCTCTCCTTGTTCCTTCTTCTTTATGCCCTGAATTTGGTGAAGCCGTCGTGGCCGTTGTGTGCGGGCAGCGCAAAAGCCCGCGGCCGCACCCCGTTCCTGATGGGCCTTCTGATGGGCCTGAACCTGTGTCCGCCGTTCCTAATGTCGGCGGTCTACGTTTTCACCCTGCAAAGCATGTTGAAGGGCGCGGTCTACTTCCTGATGTTCTTCGCGGCCACGACAATCTACTTCATCCCTCTCGCGCTGCTGGGTATGGTGAGTCACATGGGCGAATTCAGGGGGGTCGCGCGCGCGAGCGCCGTGCTGGTGAGCGTGATCTTCCTGGCCTACGGGGTGTATGCTTTGTGGAGAGGGGATCTGCCCCTGCATCAGCCATGAGATGGGTCACATTTCTTGCGAAGCTGAACCGCTGGGCGGCGTGGACGACGATCATCATGATCGTCCTGTTCGTCGTCACGGGTTACGGCATGACCAAGGACATCATGGACCGCGATCTGGCGCGGCGCCTCCACAGCGACATTATCCCCATCCCATTCTTCGTGGCCCTGCTGATACACGGGGGGCTCAGCTTGCGCCACGCGATGTGGCGCTGGAAGGTGTTCGAGAAACGCAGCGCGGCGGATCTTTTTGTGCTGGCGGTTGTGCTGGTCTTGGCCGCCCTGTTCATGTGGCTTTACTGGAGCTGAGCGATGCTGAAGAAGGCGATGGCATTTCTCTTTTTCGCCCTGGTCGTCGGGGGCAGCCTCTTCCTGGTGTATTCCCGGGAGCGGAAGGTTGCCGCGGAGTCGTCGTTCACGGCGTCAACAAACCTGCATCCGGCCCTGTACTTCGAGAAACGCGACGGGGGCATCGTCCGGTGCGTCCTGTGCCCGAATTTCTGCAGCCTGTCGGATGGACAGATCGGCATCTGCCGGGTGCGCAAGAACGTCGGCGGCCGGCTCTATTCCCTGGTTTACGGCAAGGTGGCGGCCGCGCACGTGGATCCGATCGAGAAGAAGCCGTTCTTCCACGTGCTGCCGGGCTCCAAGTCGTTTTCCATCGCCACGCCGGGCTGCAACATGCGCTGCCTGTTCTGCCAGAACTGGGAAATCGCGCAGGCCTTCCCGTGGGAGGTGCAGACCAGCGACGTGACGCCGGAGCAGGTGGTGGACGCGGCGCTGGCCAGCGGTTCGCGCTCGATCGCGTTCACCTACAGCGAGCCCACGATCTTCTACGAGTACATGCTGGATATCGCGAGGCTCGCGAAGGAGAAAGGCGTCAAGATCGTGGTCGTCAGCAACGGGTACATCAATCCCGAGCCGCTGAAAGAGCTGTTGCCGTACGTGGACGCCTACAAGGTCGACCTCAAGGCCTTCAACGATCGCTTTTACGACGACCTCACCGGCGGTGACCGGGAGTCCGTGCTGCGCACGCTGAAGATCATCCGCGAATCCGGCGTGTGGCTCGAGATCGTGACCCTGCTCGTGCCGGGGCAGAACGACAGCGAGGAAGAAGTTCGGAAGCTCGCGCGATGGGTGAAGAGCAATCTCGGCCCCGATGTTCCGCTGCACTTCTCGCGGTTCCATCCGCAACACAAGCTCCGCACGCTGCCGCCGACGCCGGTGCAGACGGTGATCCGCGCGCGGGAGATCGCTGTCGAGGAAGGATTGCGTTACGTGTACACCGGCAATGTGCGCCATCCGCAGGGCGAGTCCACCTATTGTCCGGAAACGGGCGAGATCGCGATCGAGCGGCAGGGCTATTTCGTGGTTCGGAACAACCTGAAGAACGGCGTTCTGCCGTCCGGCTGCCGTGTGCCGGGAGTATGGGAGTGACGGGAAACGGTGAACGTCGAACATTCAACATTGAACTTTGAACGATGAAGCGCGGAGGGGGAGAATGAAGAAACGACCGTGTTCGAAAGTGCTTGTTCTCGCGTTGATGACCATGTCGCTTGGCGCGTGCGCAGCGAAGGAGCAAGTACCGAAGACGGGTTGTCCATCCACCGAAGGCGATGTGCCGGTGCGCCCGCCCGCCGTGGCCGGGGCGTTCTACCCGGGGGATCCCGCGGAACTGGGCGCGATGGTGGACTCGATGCTGGCCGGGGCCCGGATCCCGGAACTCAAGGGTCGCGTCCGGGCCCTGATAGCGCCGCACGCGGGCTATGTCTATTCGGGGTCCGTGGCCGCGCACACGTTCAAGGCGATCGAGGGCGCGCAGTTCAAGACGGTGGTGCTGGTCGGGGCCAGTCACCGCGAAGGGTATCCCGGGATTTCGGTGTATTCCCGCGGGCAGTTCCGCACGCCGCTGGGTGACGTGCCGATCGACGCGGAGTTCGCGCAGAAGCTGATCGCGGCCAGTCCGCTGATCTACTTCCGCGAGAGCGCGCACGTGGCGGAGCACTCGCTCGAAGTGCAACTGCCTTTTCTTCAGCGCGTGCTTGGCGATTTCAAGCTCGTGCCGGTCCTGCTGGGGGATCGCGCGCCGGAGCTTTCACGCGTGCTGGCCGACGCGCTCGTCGCGACGGCCGGCGAGGACGTGCTTGTGATCGCGAGCACCGACCTCTCGCACTATCCGGCCTATGACGACGCGAATGTCGCCGACCGGCAGACGTTGCAGGCGGTGGTGTCCGGCGATGCCGACGCGCTGGATCGGACGATCCGGCAACTGGAACACATGCGGATTCCGGACATGGCGACGCTGATGTGCGGAGAAGCGGCGACGAAGGCGGTCATGATGTATGCGAAGGCGGTGGGCGCGAACCGGATCGAGCTGCTGAAATACGCCAACTCGGGGGATGCAATGCCGGGCGGACGCAAGGGCGTGGTGGGCTATGGCGCGGTGGTTTTTCTCGAGGAAGGCGACACGCCCGGAAAGGAGAAGGCCGTGGAGGAGGAGAAGAGGCTGCTGGGCGACGAGGAGCGGGAAGTGCTCCTCAAACTGGCGCGCGATACGGTGGAGACCTATGTGAAAACCGGCAAAGCGCCTGAATTCAAGAACACGATACCCGTTTTGGAACAGCCGCTCGGCGCGTTTGTCACGATCCGGAAAAACGGGCAGCTCCGTGGCTGCATCGGCCGGTTCGAACCGGACCTGCCGCTGTACCGCGTGGTCATGGAAATGGCGATCGCGGCCGCGACGCAGGACCATCGCTTTCCGCGCGTCACCGAGGCCGAGCTGGGACAGCTTGGATACGAAATATCCGTGCTCAGCCCGTTGCAGCGCGTGAAGAGCTGGCGCGAGATCCGTTACGGCCGGCACGGCGTGCAGGTGTCGAAAGGTCTGCGGCGCGGCGTGTTCCTGCCGCAGGTGGCGGAGGAAACCGGGTGGAACTTCGAGACGTTCATGGACAACCTTTGCGCGGGCAAGGCGGGCCTCCCGCGCGACGCCTGGAAGGATCCCTCGACCCAGCTCCAGGTCTTCACCGCGGAAGTCTTTCACGAGGAGTGAGTTTTCCAGAACCTTCTTTGCCGTGCAGCCCAACGGGCTGCCGCAATTCAGCCCGGCGCAACGCGCCGGGATTGGCTCATGCCAGAACTCATCAACATGACGAGACGTTTCCCAGACATTGGAAAAATCACCTCGTCGCCCTCACCCCGACCCTCTCCCTCAAACGGGAGAGGGAGAAGATGATCATTCTTAATGGCCCGAGTTTCCGGCCCACAGCGCCGCGGCGGTCAGGATGTTCAGGGCGCAGAGGGCCGTGAGGATGGGGGGCAGGCCGACGACGGGCAGGAGCCACATGCTGATCAGCAGCGAGCCCGCGCAGGAGCCGATGATATCCACGGCATAAACCCAGCCGGTGCGGCGATGGTCGTCGTGGTGGGCCGCGAGGTAGAGCGTGGTCACGGCGGCATACTCGAAGCCGACGAATCCGCCGAGCAGGGCGGCCATCGCGAGAAACAGGACCTGCACCACCAGGGCGTTGCGCTGCATGGCGGGCGCCAGCACGCCGAAAAGGGGGATCAGCAGCGCCGCGTAGAGGGCGAGTTCTGCGTGAAGTTTCATCAGCGTGGATGACCGGATTCCCGGCTGCACCTGCACGGCCGCCCAGCTTCCGGCGGCCATGCCGAGCATGAGGCACGCGATGATCAGCGAGATGCGGTAGTAGAGGTATCCGTAAAAAATCTGGAATCCGAGAATGATCGCGACCTCGCACGCCATGAGCGTGAAACTCGCCACGGCCATGGCCCACAGCGACGCGCCACCGGGCGCGCGGCGCAGGCGCAGCAGCATGATCGCAAAGAAAGCAGACAACGCCGCGGCGATATGGCGCGGCTTTGCGCGGCCGGCGACGGCCATCGCCTGCGCGGCGCGCGGGTGCAGGGAGCTGATCCAGTGGACGAGATTGTAGTAGCAGGCGATGGGGCGCGTGTCCCGGTTCGCGACGGCGGTGCGATTGGCTTTGAACGCGGTCAGCACCTGTTCGATGCGGTCGGTCGTGAGCCGGTACTCCAGGTACGGGACGCTGATGTAGCTGGTGGCGATCGCGCGTTCGACGAATCGGGAGATCAGTGGTTTCGGATCGAGTTCGAGCGGACGGTCCGCGGACGCGATGTAGAACGCCGTGTATTCGGGCAGCACGATCACAGAATCGAAAACGGCCGTCAGGGTCCGGTAAAGCGAGGCGCCGAGGTTCTCCAGCTCGGGGCTGAGATAATCCGGCGAAAACGCAAGATGCGTGCTGAGCAGGCCGCCCGGCTTGAGCAGGGTCCGGGCGAGCCGGAACGCTTCCTCGGTGTAGAGCCTGTTGATCAGGATGGTGCTGGGATTCGGCAGGTTGAAGATCATGACGTCGTAGGTCGGTTTGCCCGCGAGGTGATTGA
>JAKJGV010000078.1:10465-10760 GCA_022704185.1 Verrucomicrobiota bacterium | reverse complement strand
ACTGCAAGCCAACCTGGCGCTCAACGGGAATCCCCCCGTGACCGTCGAACCCTTCGCCGCGGCCGCCGGTCGCGGCACGGCGCTCTTCGACGAGATGGGGTTCGACGACAGCGGGCGCGCGCACATCGTCGGCAACGGGGATGCGGGCGCGGACAGGAAAGTGTCGCGGATCGAGACCGTGGGCCTGGATGAGTACCGCCGCGACAGGGACATCGCCCGAGTGGACCTGATGAAGATGGACATCGAGGGCGGCGAAGCAGCCGCCCTCGAAGGAATGCGCGAGGGCCTGGCAGGA
>JAKJGV010000078.1:0-10455 GCA_022704185.1 Verrucomicrobiota bacterium | reverse complement strand
GAGGCGCGTATCCGCGGCTCCTGGTCGAGATACACCCGGGACCGCTGCAGGATCAGGGGAAGGACGCGCTCGTCCTGATCCGGTCGCTTCAGGATCTCGGATACTCCTGCTGGGCGCTGCCCAAGCGGATGCCGGGGCTCTGGGGGCACAGGGGCCCGCCACGCTTCACACCACGGATTCTCAGCCGCTTCGAGGGATCGGTGCCGCCGGCCCACTCGCAGTTCCTGTTCCTGGGCAAAGGCATACCTCTTCCCGACTGAAAGAGACCCGCATGAACTGGCAGACCCGCTACATCCACCGCTTCTACAGAAGCCGCGACGGATGGACGGACGGCACACAGGATTTCCACGCGCTCTGCCGGGAGTTTATCCACCCTTCGAGCCGTGTCCTGGAAATCGGGCCGGGCGCCGGGGGACAAACCAGCGAGTTCCTGGCCGGCCTCGCCGCATCCGTAGTGGGGCTGGACGTCGATCAAGCCGCCGTCGCGAACCCGCACCTGCGCGAGGTCCGCATCTACAACGGCGGCTCTTTTCCGTTCGACGATGGCTCGTTCGACGCGGTCGTGTCCGATTACGCGCTGGAGCACGTGGAGAACCCCTGCGGGTTGCTCGCCGAAGTCCATCGCGTGCTCGCGCCGGGAGGCTGGTTCATCTTCCGAACCCCGAATGTCGTTCACTACGTGAGCATTCTCAGCCGCTTCTTTCCCGACCGCCTGTCCTGCTGGGCCCGGAATCGCGCGGCGGATCACGAGGTGTATCCCAAGTTCTTCCGCTGCAATTCGGCCCGAAAATGCCGCCGGCTGCTGAAGGACGCCGGGCTTGAAGTCGCCGTGCTGAAGATGATCGAGAAAGAGCCGTCGTACGGGCTCGGTTCGCGTATCCTGTTCCTCGCGATGATGGCCTATGAACGAATGGTCAATTCCTCGAATCTCTGGCAATTCCTGCGCGCCAACATCCTTTGCGCCGCAAGACGCAACGCCTCATGAAGATCTACGGCATATCCGTTGTCCAGAACGAAGGCGACATCATCCGCGAAAGCCTGGAATGGGCCCTCCGCTTCTGCGAGCGCATCTGGATCTGGGATCTCGCCAGCACCGACAACACGTGGGATATCCTCCAGCAGATGCGGTCGGATCGAATCGTAGCTGAACGCAGGGAAGGCATCTCGTTCGTCAATTCGGTCCGCGGCCTCGTCTTCCAAACCGCGCGCGACCAGATCGGAGAGAACAACTGGATATACGCCTTGGACGCCGACGAGTTCGTCGTGGGCGATCCGAAATCCGTTCTCGCTTCCGCGGAACAGGAGGGGGCGGCGGTTGTCCGCGCATGGCAGATCAACTTCTTCCCCACTCGCGGTGACCTCGTCAGGCTGGCTTCCATGGGGGAAAACGCCTGGGCGACCATCCCGCTGAACGAGCGCCTTCGCCACTATCGCGTCGAGTGGCTGGAACCGCGGTTTGTGCGTGTCGTCCCCGGCCTGATATGGGATACCTCCACCCCGTTCAGCCGGTACATGCATCCCGACGGAACCGGTCTGCGGGTCAGTCGCTGCACCATGATGGTCCGCCATTATCGCTATCGAAGCCCTCGGCAGGTCCTCGATCGGCATCGAACACGGCAGGCGGGTGAAATGTGGGACATCGGCCAGTTTCGTTGGACCCCATCGGCGGATCTTCCCTTTTACGCTCAGCCGGCTTGGAGCGTGCGGCACTGGCATCCCGACTCAAGCGAGATCCGGGTGCCGGGCATGGAGATGCTTCGCGCCCGCGCCGTATGGCTTGCAGCCCGCGCCTGGAAATCCGTTCGCCGCAGGTTCGGATGACCCGGGCGGACGTTTGTCCTTTTGCAGACAACCACCCCGTCCTATAATTCCGCGCCAATGAAGCAGGTCGTTCAGAACATCCGCGACGGAAAGCTGGATCTGCGCACGGTTCCCGCGCCGATGGCCAAAACCGGCCACGTCCTGGTCGCCAACGCTTTCTCGCTCATTTCCGCCGGCACGGAGAAGATGGCGATCGAACTGGCGCGCAAATCGCTCCTCGGCAAGGCGCGCGAACGCCCCGACCACGTGCGCCGCGTCGTCGAGAAGCTGAAACAGGAAGGCTTCTTCAACACCCTCGCGCAGGTCGCCGAGAAACTCGATTCGCCGATGCCGATGGGCTACTCGTCCGCCGGCGTCGTGCTTGCATGCGGTTCGGGGGTTCAAGGGTTTAAGCCCGGTGACCGCGTGGCTTCCAACGGACCGCACGCGGGTGTCGTGTGCGTCCCCCGTCATCTTTGTGCACATGTGCCGGCGAATGTGCCGTTCGACCACGCGGCGTTCGCCGTGCTCGGCGCCATCGCGCTCCAAGGTGTCCGGCTGGCCCGCGTACAGCTCGGCGACACAGCCCTTGTGATCGGCCTCGGCCTCGTCGGCCAACTGACCGTTGCGCTGCTCAAGGCGCAGGAGTGTCGGGTGCTGGGCACCGACCCCGTCGCGGCGCGTTGTGAGCTGGCGCGCCGTATGGGTGCGGAATTCGCCGAGCCCGGACTGAGCGCCCGGGAGGTCCTCTCCCGCACACGCGAGCTCGGCGCCGACGCCGTGCTGATCGCCGCGTCCACGACGTCCAACGATCCGGTCAACCTCGCTGCAGAATGCGTGCGACAGAAGGGCCGCGTGATCGCCGTCGGCGCCGTGGGCATGAACCTTCCGCGCCGGCCGTTCTATTTCAAGGAGGCCGAATTCGCGGTTTCGTGTTCCTATGGCCCCGGCCGCTATGACCCGGAATACGAGGAACGCGGCCATGACTATCCGCCGGGATACGTCCGGTGGACGGAGCAGCGAAACCTTCAAGCCGTGCTCGATCTCATGGGGTCCGGAAGCCTCGATGTCGCGCCGCTGATCTCGCATCGCTTCTCCATTGAAGACGCCGACAAGGCGTACCGGGTGGTCGAATCCGCCGCCGAATCGTCGCTTGGAATACTTCTTCAGTACCCGGAAACAGAATCCGCGCCGCAACGCACAATCGAGTTGCGCGCCTCTCCCGCGCCCGGAGGTCTCGGCATTGGGTGGATCGGATTGGGCGGCTTCGCGCGATCCACGCTGCTTCCCGCGCTGAAGAAAGCCGGCAGCGTCCGGCTTCGCATCGCCTGTTCCGCGGGCGGCCTCTCAGCCACGTCGGCCGCCGAGAAACACGGTTTTGAACTCGCCACTTCGGACGCCGCCGCCGTGCTTTCCGATGACCAGATCCAGGCGGTCTTCATCACCACCCGCCACGATCAGCATGCGGGACAAGTCATCGGCGCGTTGAAGGCCGGCAAAGCCGTATTCGTCGAAAAACCCCTCTGCCTGACCCTCGAAGAACTCGCCGAAATCGAATCCCTAATCCCCAATCTCCAATCCCCCTTTCTCCAGGTCGGCTTCAACCGCCGATTCTCGCCGTCAGCGCAACTTGTCCGCGAGTTCTTTTCCAGCTGCGCACAGCCGTTGGCCGTTTCGATCCGCTTCAACGCGGGTGCCATCCCGGCCGATCATTGGACGCAGGAAGAAGGCTCCGGCGGAGGACGGATCATCGGCGAGGCCTGCCATGCGATGGATCTCGCCACCTTCCTCGTCGGCGCGCCGCCCGTCCGGGTCTTCGCAGAATCCGTCGGCGGGGAGAAAGCCGGGCCCGTCACCGACGACCAGTGTTTCATCACGCTCCGGCACGCGAATGGCTCGATTTCATCCATCGGGTATCTCGCGGGCGGCGACAAGGCCTATCCCAAGGAACGGATCGAGGTGATCGGCGGCGGCCGCGTGGCCGTGATAGACGACTTCCGATCCGTGACCACCGTGGCCGGCGGTCACGAGCGCACGAAGAAGTTCGCGGCCCAGGACAAAGGCCACGCGGCGGAGCTCGAAGCTTTCATGCGCGCCCTTCGCGAAGGTTCGCCGGCGCCCGTTTCGTGGGCTGAAATCAGGGCCGCCTCGCTGGCCGCGATCCTCGCGGTTCGCAGCCTGCGCGAAGGCGTCCCGTTCGATATCCCATAGACCGCACCCATGCCGTCGCTCGACTATTATCGCCGCATTCTCCCCGTCTACTGGGGCCGCGGAAACAGCCCGCTCTCGTTCTGGCATGAGCAGCCCACGGTCAACGAGCCCGCGTTCGCCGCGGACTCGGTTCAGTACTACATGACTTTCGCCGACAAGGCGAAGTACGCGGGGCCGATGGATGCGGACGGAATCCCCCTGCTCGACTACCGCGGCTCGATCGGTCGGCAGTACAATCCCATCGCGATCGCGCAATTCGGGTTGGCCTCCTTCAACGCGGGCCATCATACCGCCGCGTTGAAGTGCGCGGATTGGCTCGTTGCAGAGCTCAAACCGAACATGAAGGGAATCCCGGTCTGGATGCACGAGTTTGATTGGGACTACTTCAAGACACTGCGCGCCCCTTGGTACTCCGGCCTCGCGCAGGGCCAGGGCATCTCGCTCCTGTTGCGCGCGGCCCGCGCATCGGGCGCCGCGCGCTATCAGGCCGCCGCGGAAAGAGCCGCGATCGCGCTGTTCACGCCCATCGCGCAAGGCGGCGTGCTGGCCGTGGACAGGGAAGGCGACTGGTGGATCGAGGAGTACGTGGTGGACCCGCCGACGCATATCCTGAACGGATTCCTGTGGGCGCTTTGGGGCGTGCGGGATCTTCTGAAGATGGATTGCGTGGCGGCAAAGCGTGTGCAGATAGAGGATTTGTGGAACCGTTCTCTTGCAACGCTGGAAAAGAACCTTGCCCGCTTCGATTGCGGCTATTGGTCGCTCTACGATCTGGCCCCCCTGCCCCACGCCAACGTCGCCAGCCCGTTCTATCATCGGTTGCACATCGTTCAACTGGATGTCATGTACCGCATTACGGACCGCGTCGTTTTCAAGACATGGCACGACCGATGGACGGCGCATCTCCGCTCGCCGCTGAAGCGTGCCCGCGCATGGGTCGCAAAGGCGATGTTCAAACTAATGCACTATTGAGACTGTCGCAGCCGCCGCTGATAAGCGGTGGCGTGAATTCTATGAAGATCCTCTTCTTCTCCCACTATTTTCCGCCGGAAGGCAACGCTCCGGCTACCCGTGTGTTCCAGATGTGCCGCCGCTGGGTGACAGCGGGCCACGAAGTGCAGATCATCACCTGCGCCCCCAACGTTCCGGCCGGAGAAGTCTACGAGGGCTACCGTAACCGGCTTATACAACACGAGGTGATGGAAGGGATCCGGGTGACGAGGGTGTGGACCTTTCTCGCACCGAACAAGGGGGCGTTCCGACGCACGCTGAACTACCTCTCCTATTTCCTCTCGGCTTCGGTGGCCGGTCTATTTGCGCCGAAACCCGACCTCGTCGTCGCCACCTCTCCCCAGTTCTTCTGCGGGTGGGCCGGCGCGGTCGCAAGCCGGCTGCGGCGGCTCCCCTTCGTCCTCGAGATCCGCGACATCTGGCCCGAATCCATCGTCGCGGTGAACGCGATGAAGCCCGGCCCCGCGATCCGGAGTGTGGCGTGGCTTGAAAAGCGGCTATACGAGCGCGGCCTCCATCGTGACGGTCGGCGACGGGTACAGGACACGCTTGATCGAACGCGGAGTGCCCGCCACCAAGATTGCGGTCATCACCAACGGCGTGGATCGCGACACCTTTGCGCCGCGCGCGGCAGACAACACGTTGCGAGCGCGCTTCGGCGCCTCGAACCGATTTCTGTGCGCTTATGTCGGCACCATCGGCATGGCGTGCGGGCTGGACGTGGTGCTGCGCGCCGCGGCGCGGCTGAAGGAGCTCGGACGCAATGACATCGCTTTTATGCTGGTCGGCGACGGCGCCGTCCGGGCGGACCTCCAGCAGGAGGCGGAAAAGCAGGAACTCGACAACGTGATCTTCACGGGACTGCAGGCGAAGCCCATGATCCCCGCCCTGCTTGCCGCGTCGAACGCCTGCCTCGTTCATCTGCGAAAACAGGAACTGTTCCGAACGGTTCTGCCCTCGAAGCTGTTCGAAGCCGCGGCCATGGCGCGACCGGTGATCCTGGGGGTCGAAGGCTCCGCCGCGGAACTGCTGGAGCGCATGAACGGGGGCATTTGCATGGAACCTGAAAGCGAAGAGGCGCTGGTGGCGGCCGTCCTCAAGCTTGCGGACAACCCCGCGCTCGCACAGCGCATGGGGACCTCCGCCTGCCGGTACGTCCAGGGGCATTTCGACCTCGACAGGCTTGCCGCCGAATACGTATCCCTTTTGGAACAGGAGATATCCCGGTGAAAGTAATCAATATCGTCGGCGCACGGCCCAATTTCATGAAGATCGCCCCCGTCATGGAGGCCTATCGCGCGCACCCTTCGATCGTCCCGCTCCTCCTGCACACCGGCCAGCACTACGACGAAGCGATGAGCAAGCTCTTCTTCGATGAACTCGAAATCCCGCGGCCGGATATCAACCTCGAGGTCGGCAGCGCGTCCCACGCCGCGCAAACCGCCGCCATCATGCAGGCCTTCGAGCCCGTCGTCATGGAACACAAGCCGGACGCCGTGCTGGTGGTCGGCGACGTGAACAGCACGATCGCCTGCGGCCTCGTCGCCGTGAAGCTCGGCGCGAAGCTGATCCACGTCGAGGCGGGTCTCCGAAGCTTCGACCGGACGATGCCCGAAGAAGTCAACCGCGTCCTGACCGACGCCATCAGCGACTTTCTTTTCTGCACCGAACAAAGCGGCGTGGACAATCTTGCAAAGGAAGGCGTGGACGCCGGGAAAGTCCACCTCGTCGGAAACGTGATGATTGACACGCTGATGCGGCATCGCGCAAAGGCCGATGAGTCGCCGATGCTCAAGCGCCTCAAGCTGAAGCCGCGGGAATTCGCCGTGCTGACGCTGCATCGTCCCGCGAACGTGGACGACCCCGCGATATTCTCCGGCATCCTAGACGCCTTGGAGGAAGTCCAGAAACAGATGCCCGTGATATTTCCCATCCACCCCCGCTCGCGCAAGGGACTCGTGTCCAGCGGCCTCGACAAGCGCGTCGCGGCAATGAAGAACCTGCAGGTGTTGTATCCGCTGGGATACCTCGACTTCCTCAAGCTGATGTCGGAGGCGAAACTGGTGCTGACCGACTCGGGCGGCATCCAGGAAGAAACCACCATCCTCAAGGTGCCCTGCGTCACGCTGCGGGAAAACACGGAACGGCCGATCACGGTCGAGTGCGGCGCGAACACGGTGGTCGGCCGCGACCCAAAGGCCATTCTTTCCGCCTGCAGCGCGATCCTCAAGGGATCCGCCCGCGACATCCGGACGCCCCCTCTCTGGGACGGTCACGCGGCGGAGCGGATCGTGGAGATTATAGCGCGCGCGTTCGCCTGACAGCCTTGATGGCCAAGCGTCCCAGGCGAACAAAGTAGTACAGGAACCACAGCGGCCGCGGCAGGCTGATCTTTTCGATTTCGATTCCCGTGGGCGTCAGCATCACATCCGCGTAGTACTGTGCCCGGTCGCGGCCTCGTTCGAGCATGTAACGAAGCAACGGCCGCTCCTGCCCCAGCCGCCCCCACACCGAACACGGGTCCAGCAGGAACCTCTGCACCCGTCGGATTCCCTCACCCGCACGCGACGACGCGCAGGCTTCGTCCGGCACCTCCACGCCCGCAAGATCGCGGCAGAGAAGCAGGCCGAAAACAAACGACGCGCGTTTCCCCGAGGACTCCGCAATCGCGAGCGCCTCAGCCAAGTCTGCCGGACCGGACCTGCGCAAGGCCATCGCCAGGTCCAGCACATACGCGAAGCGATTCCATCCGTGCTTGTTGCCGTGCGCGCAGAGATGCAGCAACAGATGCGCGGTCCGGAGTGCGGGCCCTCGCAGGTGGTCCGACACCGGCGCCTGCGCCTCGCGCCAGAGAGCCTCGTCCGAAACCAGCGAGAATGCCGGCGGCATCGATCGCCAATGGAGATCCACGGTCAAATGCTGCGCGTGCCGCATGAATGCCCTCTCTGTGCGGAAGCGGATGAAAGCCTGAGTCTGAACCGCGTCGAGCCGGAACATCGGCATCCAACCCGTCGTCGAAAGCACGGCCATGGAACGGGCGGCATCGGCAGGATGTACCAGGAGATCAATGTCGGAGACCTGGCGGCTGTGAATGTTGCCGTACAACTGCTGCGAAAGCGGAAGTCCCCGTAAGGCTAGGCAGGGAATGCCGTTCTTATTCAACCCGAGAAGAAGGTGTTCGAGTTCGGTCATCCATCGCTCATTTGCGGCGGCAAAGCTCAATGCCGCGTCCCGGATATTCTCCCATGATTGGCGGGGAATGGCGCCGGCCGAGGGCTCAAGAACATGGCGCATGGCCGGGACTATTCGATGCCGGATGGCAAGGCGCAGGAAGGAATCCCAATCCACATCCGCAAGCAGGTCCGGCGTCAGGTCTTCAGCCGATTCGGCCACCCGGGCGCGAAGGCAGGCCAAAAGCAGGGCGGCAGCCAACCTTTCCTTGTCGTGAGCTTCGTCAATCAATGACATTTCCTTTCGATGCCATCGAACACCTTGAAAACGCGTGTTTTGCTCCCGCGTCCCCACGCGCTTGCCTGCCTCGCCGTAGCGCTTGCGCGAAGGCGGGCCGCGTGGAGGGGCGGACAGTTCTCAAGAAAAGCTCGCATACCACCAACTTTTCGCCCCCACCCCACAAGGGGGTGGGGAGCGCAGAAATGCTTTCCAAAAGCATCTATCATAATCACGGCTGCCAATGACATGCAAAAAGGCCACCCGGCACGATGCCGGGTGGCCTTCGCTCTTAAGCTTGTCTGCGCCTATTTCTTCACCAGCGCGCGCACGGCATCCAACTGCCCCGCGCTGCCGAGCTTCTCGTTCTTGCCCGCGATGAACTTGGCGTATTCCTTCATGAAGACCTTGCCGGGCGGGCGAAGATCGAAGTTCGCCGGATCGTCGCGGAACGCTTCGCGATGCACGCGGCACCAGACCAGGCGGCCGTCGGTATCAATATTGATCTTGGTCACGCCGAGTTGCGCCGCGCGCCTGAACTGGTTCGCATCCACGCCCTTGGCGCCCTTGAGCTGACCGCCGGCCTTGTTGATGCGCTCGACCTCATCCTGCGGAACGCTGCTGGACCCGTGCATGACGAGCGGGAAGTTCGGGAGGCGCTTCTGGATCTGCTCCAGCACATCGAAGTGCAGGCCCTGCGACCCGGAGAACTTGAACGCGCCGTGGCTGGTCCCGATCGCGCACGCGAGGCTATCGCATCCGGTTTTCTTCACGAACTCTTCCGCCTGGGCGGGATCGGTAAGTTTCGCGTCCGACTCGGAAACCTTGACGTGTTCTTCCACGCCGCCGAGTTTTCCGAGTTCCGCCTCAACCACGAGCCCCTTGGCGTGAGCCGCGTCCACCACGCGCTTGGTGATCTCAATGTTCTTCTCGAACGGTTCGGCGCTCGCGTCGATCATGACGGAGCTGTAGAACCCGCTGGCGATGCAGTCCATGCAGGTCGCTTCGTCGCCGTGATCCAGATGCACCGCGAAGACGGATTCCGGGAAGATCTTGTCGGCCGTCTTGATCATCGCTTCGAGCATCAGCTTGTTCGTGTAGGAGCGCGCGCCCTTGGAGAGCTGCACGATGAACGGCGCCTTGCTGTCGATGTTGCCCTGAAACAGGCCCATGGTCTGCTCGAGGTTGTTGATGTTGTATGCGCCGATCGCGTATTTGCCGTACGCGTGTTTGAATAGTTCCCTTGTGGTAACGATCATGTGTTCGGTCCTTTCTTGTTTTATTGTTATCTAGAATGATTATTCCTGAAGTCTTGGGCAAAAACCAATAAAGCCCTGCTTCGCTCTGCGCTTTGCTTGAGCTTCGCAGGGCACCCTCCATAGCTCCGCTCTGCGGAGCGACGGAGGGTGGTGGAGCGGAAGGGAGTTGAACCCTCGACCTCCAGAGTGCGATTCTGGCGCTCTCCCAACTGAGCTACCGCCCCGCCGACTTCGAAGGGCGGACTATAGCAGGCGACCCCCAGCCTATCAAGGGGTTTTGACTCGGGTTAACTTTCACCCCCCGGCAGGCTATACTGACAGGCATGAAACCGCGCGCAGCCCTTCTCCTGGCCGCTTTACTGCTGCTCTCCGCCGCGCCCGCAGAGGCCCAAAAGAAGTGGCGCACCTATGAGAACTGCAAGCTGATCGAAAACGCGGCGAACGACGGCGACAGCTTTCACGTGCGCGTGAAAAACCGCCGCTATATCTTCCGCCTGTACTTCGTGGACGCCCCCGAAAGCGACAACAGCGTGCCGGACCGCGTGGCCGAGCAAGCCGCCTACTTCGGCATCGACGAGCGCGCCGTGATCCAGGTCGGGAAGGAAGCGACGAAGTTCACGGAGAAGTTTCTCGCCAACGGATTCACCACGTACTCCAAGCTCAGTGATGCCCTCGGCCGCAGCGAGAAGGATCGCGACTATGCCATCATCCACGTCGGCGACACCGA
>JAKJGV010000077.1 GCA_022704185.1 Verrucomicrobiota bacterium | reverse complement strand
CGAAACGGCAAGGATGTAGGCCGCCAGCCGCATATCGCATTTCTCGCGCTCGGAAATCGCCAGCACCTCCTGGAACGCGCGGGTCATGATCCGGTGCAATTCCTGGTTGATCCCTTCAAGCGCCCAGAAGTGCGACTGCAGATCCTGCACCCACTCGAAATAGGAAACCGTGACGCCGCCGGCATTCGCCAGGATGTCGGGGATGACGAAGATGCCGCGCTGATGAAGGATCGCATCGGCTTCCGGCGTCGTGGGGCCGTTCGCGCCCTCGGCAATGATCCTGGCCTTGATCTTCGCCGCGTTGTCCCGGGTGATCTGGTTCTCCAGGGCGCAAGGCGCCAGGATATCCATATCCAGGTCGAACAGCGCCTTGTTGGCTGCCTCCGCGCCCGCCACGAAATCGCCTTCCGGGAAACCCTCGAACGACTGGCCGGGCCGCGAGTGCACGTGGCTGATGAGTTGCGGGACGTTCAAGCCGCGCGAATTGAAGATGCCGCCGCTGACGTTGGTGACGCCGACGACGCGGCAGCCGACCTCGTTCAACAGTTGCGCGGTCGCGCTTCCGACGTTTCCGAATCCCTGGACGGCCACGGTGCAGTTCTCGGGCGACAGGCCCAGGTGTTTCAGGGCTTCCAGGATGACGATCATCGCGCCGCGCCCGGTGGCGGTGAGGCGTCCCTCGCTTCCGCCGATGTCAATGGGCTTGCCCGTCACGACGCCCGGCGCGGAATAGCCGACATTCATCGAGTAGGTATCCATCATCCAGGACATGACCTGCGCGTTGGTGTTGACGTCGGGGGCGGGGATGTCTTTCTCGGGTCCGATGATGATGGAGATTTCCGAGGTGAACCGGCGCGTGAGCTTCTCAATTTCCGCGAGCGACATCTTGCTGGGGTCGCAGACCACGCCGCCCTTGGCGCCGCCGTAGGGGATTCCGACGACCGCGCACTTCCACGTCATCCACATCGCGAGGGCCTTGACCTCGTCCAGGGTGACGTCCGGGTGATAGCGGATGCCGCCCTTGGCCGGTCCGCGTTCGAGGTTGTGCTGAACGCGGTAGCCTTCGAAGGTGTGGACCTTGCCGTTATCCATCACGATCGGGATGGAGACGATGAGGGTCCGCTTGCAGTGCCGGAGTTTCTGGAGGATGTTCGGGTCGAGCTTGATCTTCTCCGCAACAATGTCGAGTTGCTGGCAAGCCATCTCCCAGGGATTGAAGGTCTTGTTCATGATTGCTCCTCCTGTGGCGGCGTGCTCCTTCTTGATGGCGTATTATACCCCTTGCGGGCGCAGGTGGTAAACCCGGCGCAATCGTCCGCGGGAAGGTTGCTTGCGACCGATTGCCATTCGAAAGGTACGGCGGTTACTGCGCGGCATCCGGCGGGTTGTCCGGCAGCACGAGGTTCAGCAACACGCCGACGATGCCGGAGAGACCTATGCCGCTGATGGTGATTCGTCCGCAGCACACCGCCATATTGCCGATACCGACGACGAGGATGACCGAAACAATGACGAGGTTCCGCGATTTGCCCATGTCCACCTGCGCGCGGATCATGGAGCTGATGCCGATCGCGGCGATCATGCCGAAGAGGAGAACCATGATTCCGCCGATGACGGGGGTGGGGATGGTTTTGAGGATGGCGCTGAGCTTGCCGACGAAGGACAGGAGGATTGCCGTAACGGCGGCGACGCGCATGTAGCGTGGATCCGTGGCGCGGGTGAGCGCGACGGCGCCGGTGACCTCGGAGTAGGTGGTGTTCGGGGGGCCGCCGAGCAGTGCGGCGAGGCTGGTCGCGAGGCCGTCGCCGAGAAGGGTCCGGTGCAGTCCCGGCTTCTTGAGGTAGTCATTGCCGGTGACGGCCGAGATCGCGAGGATATCGCCCACGTGTTCGATCACCGGGGCGATGGCGACGGGCAGCATGTAGAGGATGGCGGCGACATCGAGACTCGGCATCGCGAAGCTTCCGCTTGCTGCCGCTCGCCGCCACGGGATTTCGAGCCACGCCGCCTCGCGGATCGGGGTGAAATCCACGAAGCCGCAGATCCATGCGAAGAGATAGCCGACGACGATCCCGGAGAGCACGGGGATGAGGCGCAGCAGCCGGCGGCCGTAGATGGCGACCAGGATGGCGGTGATCAGCGATACGCTGGAGACGGCCATGGCCCAGTTGTTCATCGTTCCCGAGCCGTCGAAACTGCGGGCCATGCGGACCCCGACGGGCGCGAGTTGCAGGCCGATGACCATGATGACGGGTCCGGTCACGATGGGGGGGAGGAATCGGTTGATCGTTCCGATGCCGCCGGCGCGCACGCCCGCGCTGATGAGGGCGTACACCAGCCCGGTGCAGGCGAGGGCTCCCAGCGTTGCGCCCACCCCGAAGTGTTCCATGCCGTACTGGATCGGGACGATGAACGCGAAGGAGCTGGCGAGGAATATGGGCACGATGCCGCCGGTGATGGCGTGGAAGAGGAGCGTACCCGCGCCCGCGGTGAACAAGGCGATGCAGGGGCTCAGCCCGGTGAGGATCGGCACCAGCACCAATGCGCCGAAAGCGACGAAGAGCATTTGCACGCCGAGCACAACGGTTTTGACCGGATCGACATTCGCCATGGCGGAACTCCTCCTTGGTGCAACGAGTATGGGAAAGAATCCTCTCCGGAGCGAGCGCAAAAGAGGATGGCAGCGCGGCAGAGACCGCCCGTTCGAAAGGGAGCCTTTCTTTCGAACACGAAGCCTTTTTCCCTCCGCTTCTTGCCCTCTTTCGCCCCTCCCTCCGCCGCTTCTCCAAAGAGCCCTGATCTTATGACCTTATGCGCATATGCGCATAAGGTCATAAGGCCGGGCGGAGTGATGGAAGGGGATTTGGGAGAAGAGAGGGGTGACGAGAGTGAGGATAACGGGGTCGCGAGAATGACGGGGGTGCGAGACTGACCGGGGTGAGGGAATAGCAGAGGCGGGGGAGTTACAGGAACGGATTGACGGGGACGAGACTAGAGCGAGTACGCATAACTGTAGCTGCGGCCGTTAGGCCGTGGATGTTCCAGCCCGCTGTCCCGCAAGTTCTGTGGCGGGGGAGCCTGTCATCCCCCGCTACGCTCGCGATGACAGGCGCGTTTCCCTGTGCAAAGGAGCTGTGGGAGGTGATACTGGGCGCTGTTCAACTTGAATCCATCGGTTAACCTGCATGTTGCACGAGGGCTCGTACTACGATCTGTCCAAAGTTCGTTCTTCTGAGAAGATCTTTACCACCCGCTCGCGCAGCTCGCTGGAGCGCACGGAGATGCGGAGAATCCTTCAGGTTTCAACTTCTTCTGAAATCTCCGTGAACTCCGTGCCCTCCGTGGTAGACCCATCTTCTTCTTTTCTGCTTTTGCGATCTTCTGTTCAATCCCTTTGGTTGCGGACATCTGGGCTGCGTTGGGCAACATGCGGGCTAGTGTTGTGTCCGAGAAATAGTGCGTCACAGATAAGCGGTCTGAAGACCGCTTCTACACGGTGGACACGCTGTTCCGCCTTCACCAAGAGGCTTCGGCAGGACAAGCCAGGGCGCGTGGGTTGTGCCAAGGAATTCGGGATATGACACTAGGATTCCGCATCAAGAAAGCACACGGCCGAGCGCGACTCAGGATCGGCAATCACGCGCGCGCGCATGCCGGGGGCGGCGGCCGGGATGTCTATGACTTTCACGATGAGCGCATAGGCGCCCGCGTCGGGCAACAACATGGTGAGGGCGTTGGGGGCCGACGAGAAGAACGCTTCGTTGAAGCACGCCTCCGCGTTCTGCGGGAAGACCGGCAGGTAGATGATCTGCTGCTCGACAAGGTCCTGGAAGAAGTGCGTCCCATAGGATACTTCGGGCGCGTGCCCCGCCTCCTCGCGGGCAAGTTCAACAAGCACCGCCGCGTTGTCGATGTCCGCATAGCCCACGTTGACCCCAAGCTCGATGTTGCTGCTGCCCCATCGCCCGGGGCCGACCATAATCACTTTTTCCTGCTCCATCCGGGGCAGCCCGTTGATGCGTCCGACAATCCGCCCGATGCATTTCTTGGCCGCGACATTGCCGATCCCGGCATACAGGCGCGGGTCAATGTAGATGAAGTACCGAACGCCGCGCACCTCGCCGCCGCTGATGAATCGGTCCGACTTGAACAGCATGCGCTCCCGAGGCATGTCATGGGGGATCCGAAGCGGCCCCTGCGCGCCGGGCACCCAGAGCGGGCGGCACTGCAGCAGGTTCACGCGAACTCGGCCTTTCGGGTCCACGTGGGCCGTGAACTCGGTGTCCACCGGATGTCCGTATGCCTTCTCCAGCACGGAGAGCAGGTGTTTCATGATCTTCACGAATTCGGACCGCGCGAGCAGGTTGTTGAACGTGAGATAGAGGTCGCGCGGTGTTCCCTCCACGTCGCGCGTGTGGGGGTCGTACAGGTCGCCTTCCTTCATCACCGACACGAGCAAGGAGAGCTGGGGGTAGTCTTTCGCGCCAAGGACATCCATGATCGACCGCGTGACCAGCTCGTTGGCGTCGAGGTCCAGCAGGTCCATTTCGCGCTGCGAGTACTTGGCGACCTTCGCGCCGACCTCCGGCCGGAGCTGCGGATGGCTGACGGCGATCATGCGCGGGTAATCGCCGCCGACCCGGTTGACGGCCCGCGTGCCCAGGCCGAACACCAGCCTGATCACGCCGGATGCGGGGTCAATCCGGTCGCTCCAGGCGTAGAGATTCCGGGAGAACGCGACGCCCGCGAGCGTCGGGAAGAAGAAACGGCGGTACGGCATGCCGGACACGCGCATCACGAGGATCGCCATTTGTTCGTCGCTTTCGCCGAGCCCGCGCCGTCGGCGGTAGGACAACGCATCCGGATTCAATGCGCTGGCATACACCAGCTTCACCGCGTTCATGAACGCTTCGAGCCGCTGCTCGGGGTTGCCCTGGTTCGCGCAGAACTCGCTGCGGTATTTGCCCGCAAACGCGTTTCCGAAATTATCCTCCAGCAGGCTGCTGGAGCGCACGATGATCGGCGCCTGACCGAAGTAGTCCAGCATGCTGCGGAATTGCTCCACGATCTCCGGCGAGAATCGTCCGGCCAGGAAGCGCCGTTCGACCTCCTCGAATTCCTCGTGTGAAATGGAAGAACTCCGCGACAGGTTCAGGCGGAGCCTGAAGAGGTCGTTGTTGACGAGGAAGGTGAAGAACACGTCGGAGCCGATATAGAACGAATCGTGCCCTTCCAGGAGGTTGCTGAAATCCATCGCGCTGCCGTGCGTCTCGCGCAGGAGCGCGTGACGGGCCACGAGCATGCCGGCCGCCTTTCCTCCGATGCGGCCCGAGCCGATGAGGCGACTGCGAATGCGCAGCAGGTCTTCGAGCGTGAGATAGCGGTCCGTGAGGCGGTTGAACTGCGGGTGGTCCCCGATCATCATGCGCGAAAGCTCGACCTTCAGCGCGGCGATCTCGGGGATCTCCTCGGACCAGGGCATGCCGCTCTCGCGGTACCGGCGGAGGCGTTCGAACACGGCGACCCACGGCGCAATGGATTCGGTCGTCGGCCGCAGGGGGTGTTCGAGCGCGACGGAAGAGACCGCCGCCGCGTCGCCGCTTTGGAAGACGGGCGCCCATGACTCGCCGGTCGCGCGATGAGGCAGGAACATCTGCGGCGAGAAACGATCCCAGATTTTCAGCGGGTGCACATAGAGCTCGCCGTTCGCGCGGTACACGTCCAGGAGCAGTTGTGTCGTATCGCGGATGCGCGCGACGGCGCCGTGGGCATGCCGGCCGCGGGTGAGAGCGAAGTACGTGACGGTATCGAGTTCAAACAGGAAGGGACACGTGACCTGGAAGAAGTTGGCGAGCAACTCGTCGGTGGCCCACTCGACGACGAGCGCGGAGAGATTGTCGAAGACGTAGAAGGCTTCCTTGCCGCGCTCCTCGATGATCCGGTGCACCTCTCCGCTGAACACGTCGAAACCGGGTCCGGGATCCACCTCGACGATCTCGAACCCGGAGTCGGGGCCGAGCACGGGAGGGTGGGGGGCAAACCGGATATACACGCAGCGCCGCCCGTCCTTCACCGATTGCGCGGCGAAGGGGCGGACAAACAGCAGGTAGTCGTCGAGATTGTCCACCTGCAGGACGACGTTATCGCCGAGCCGCAGACCCTGCACGACCTGGTCAAAGGCGGCTATGCCGCTGGGCACGCTGAATTTCTCATTCATGCTCTAGGCAGATCCATATTGCCCTTGGTGGGCAGAAGCGAGGCGCCCGTCAGGTATTCATCCACGGCGCGCGCCGCTTCGCGTCCCTCGGAAATGGCCCAAACGATCAACGATTGCCCGCGCCGCATGTCGCCGGCGGAGAACACGCCGGGGACGGTCGTCATGTACTGCGCGGTCTTCACGTTGCCGCGCTCGTCGAGCTGCGCTCCGAGCTGCGCGAGGATTCCGTCGGGCTCGGGTCCGGTGAATCCCATCGCGAGCAATACCAGTTCGCAGGGCCATTCGTGTTCGGAGCCATGGACTTCCTGCATCTGCATGCGTCCATCCTTCTTCACGAACTCCACGTTCACGGTCACAAGGCTCCGCAGGCGTCCGCCCGCGCCGACGAAGCGCTTGGTGGCGATCGCCCAGTAACGCGCGCCGCCCTCCTTGTGCGAGGAACTGGTGCGCAGCCTCATCGGCCAATACGGCCAGGGCTGCTCCGGCGGGCGGCCCTCGCCGGGCATGGGCATGATTTCAAAGCTGGTCACGGACTTGGCGCCGTGGCGGATGCTCGTTCCGATGCAATCGCTGCCGGTGTCGCCGCCGCCGATCACGACGACGCGCTTGCCCGCTGCAGTGATTTCCGGGCCGATGCGCTCGGGTCCATCCCCTGCAACGCGCCGGTTCTGGCCGGTCAGGAAGTCCATTGCGAAGTGGATGCCTTCCAGTTCCCGCCCCGGAATCGGCAGGTCGCGCGGCCGGGTTGCGCCTCCGCAGAGCACCACCGCGTCGAACGCCTTGAGTTGATCAGCCGTCACATCGCGGCCGACGTGGGTGCCCGGTCTGAATACGATCCCTTCCTGCTCGAGGATGCGAAGCCGGCGGTCGATGATGCACTTTTCCAGCTTGAAGTCCGGGATCCCGTAGCGCAGCAGGCCGCCGATCCGGTCGGCCCGCTCGAACACCGTCACGGTGTGGCCCGCGCGGTTGAGCTGCTGGGCGCAGGCCAGCCCGGCGGGGCCGGACCCGACGACGGCGACCGATTTTCCCGTGCGGATGGCGGGCGGAACCGGAACGATCCACCCCTGCTCGAACGCGTGTTCGATGATGGCTTTCTCGATCAGCTCGATCGTGACCGCCGGTTCGTTGATCCCGAGCACGCACGCTTCCTCGCAGGGCGCCGGGCAGAGCCGCCCGGTGAATTCGGGGAAGTTGTTGGTGGCGTGCAGGCGGTCTATGGCTTCGCGCCAGCGGTTGCGATAGACGAGGTCGTTCCAGTCGGGGATGATGTTGCCGAGCGGGCAGCCGCTGTGGCAGAAGGGCACGCCGCAATCCATGCAGCGCGCGGCCTGCTTCCGAAGCTTGTCGTCTTCGAAAAGCTTGTAGATCTCCTGGTAGTCGCGGACCCGTTCCTCGACGGGCCGTGACTGCGGCAGCTCCCGCGTATACTCTTTGAACCCTGTAGGCCTGCCCATTGTTCACTTCCTGTTTGTTAAACTGTCCAGTCGCGGGGCAGCTTCGACAGAACCCCGCATCCCGCATCTCCCGATCTTCACAGCCACTCCAGTACGTCGCGGTCGCTGACGACGGCGGGCTGTTGTTTTTCCTGCGGCCGGGACTGCATTCTTCCCATCAGGCCGAGCGCGCGCTTGTAATCCACCGGCATGACCTTGACGAAACGCGGCAGGTAATCGTTCCACGCATCGAGGATGCCCTGCGCGACGGTGCTGCGCGTGTACTTCACGTGATTTTCGATCAACGCGCACAGCTCCGCGACGTCGGCCGGGTCCGTGACGCGCTCCAATTCCACCATTTCCTTGTTGCAGCGGAGCGCGCCGAAATCTCCGGTCTCGTCCAGCACGAAGGCCACGCCGCCGCTCATGCCGGCCGCGAAGTTGCGTCCCGTCGGACCCAGTACGGCGACGCGGCCGCCGGTCATGTATTCGCAGCCGTGATCACCGACACCCTCCACCACCGCCCAGGCGCCGCTGTTGCGCACGCAGAAGCGCTCGCCGGCGAGGCCGCGGACGTACGCCTGCCCGCCGGTCGCGCCGTACAGGGCGACGTTTCCGATCAGGATGTTCTTCTCCGGCGCGAACTTCGCGTCGCGCGGGGGATACACGGCCACCTTGGCGCCGGACAATCCCTTGCAGAAGTAGTCGTTCGCGTCGCCTTCGACCAGGAAAGTCAATCCGTGCGCGCCGAACGCGGCGAAGCTCTGGCCTGCCGAACCGCTGCAATGAATGATGATCGTGTCCTCGGGCAGCCCTTCCTCGTCGTAATACTTCGATATCTGGCTGCTCAGCAAGGTGCCTACGGTGCGCTGCGTGTTGCGGATCGCCAGGCGGAGCACGACTTTTTCTCGTCGCTCCAGCGCGGGCGCGGCCTGCCGGAGGAGCTGGTAATCGAGCGCCCCGTCGAGCCCGTGGTCCTGTTTCTGCACGCGCCGCACGGCGACGGTGTCCGGGACCTCGGGCTTGTAGAGGATGTTCGAGAGATCCACGGTCTTCGCCTTCCAGTGCGTCACGTTCGCGCGCGGCTGCAGCAGGTCCACTCGTCCGACCATTTCATCCAGCGTGCGGATGCCCAGCTCGGCCATGATTTGGCGCAGCTCCTCGGCGACGAAACGGAAGAAACTGACGACGTGCTCGGGGCGTCCGGTGAACTTCCTGCGAAGCTCCGGATCCTGCGTGGCGATGCCCACAGGACAGGTGTTCAGATGGCATACGCGCATCATCACGCAACCCAGCGAAACCAGGGGAGCGGTGGAGAATCCGAACTCCTCCGCGCCGAGCAGGCAGGCCACCGCGACATCGCGCCCGGTCATGAGCTTGCCGTCGCACTCCACCCGGATCCGGCCGCGCAGGTCGTTCAGCACGAGGGTTTGCTGCGTTTCCGCGATCCCGAGTTCCCACGGCAGGCCGGAATGCTTCAACGCCGTTTCCGGCGATGCGCCGGTACCGCCGTCCCAGCCGCTGACGAGCACGACCTCGGCCTTGCCTTTCGAAACGCCCGCCGCGACGGTGCCGACTCCGACCTCGGAGACGAGCTTGACGCTGATCCGCGCGTCGGGATTCGAGTTCTTCAGGTCGTGAATCAACTGCGCGAGATCCTCGATCGAGTAGATGTCGTGGTGCGGCGGCGGCGAGATAAGCTGTACGTACGGCGTGGAGTGCCGCGTCTTGGCGATCCACGGGTAAACCTTCTCCGCCGGAAGCTGTCCGCCTTCGCCGGGCTTGGCGCCCTGCGCCATCTTGATCTGAAGCTCCTTGGCGCTGAGCAGGTAGCGGCTGGTGACGCCGAAGCGGCCCGACGCGACCTGCTTGATCGCGCTGATCCGCCAGTCGCCCTTGGGATCGGGAAGAAACCGTTCCGGGTCCTCGCCGCCCTCGCCGCTGTTGCTCTTTCCGCCGAGCCGGTTCATGGCGATGGCAAGGGTTTCGTGCGCTTCCTGGCTGATCGAGCCGTAGGACATCGCGCCGGTCTTGAACCGCTTCACGATTTCGGTCCAGGGCTCCACCTCGTCCAGCGGAACGGGCCGGGCTGCCTTGCGGAACTCCAGCAGACCCCGCAGCGTCACGTGCTGCAGCGATTGCTCGTTGATCAGCCGGGCGTATTCGCTGTACAGGCCGTCGTCGCCGGTTCGCACCGCCTGCTGCAGCTTCGCGATGGTCATCGGATTGAACAAGTGATACTCGCCGCCGCGGCGCCACTGGTAGTTGCCGCCGACGTCGAGATCCAGCGTCGCCGGAATGGCGACGGCCGGGAACGCGCGCTCGTGGCGCATCTGCGCCTCGCGCGCGATCTCGTTCATACCGATGCCCCCGATGCGGGAAGGCGTCGCGGCGAAATAGCGGTCTATCACTTCCTGTCCGATCCCGAGCGCCTCGAAAATCTGCGCGCCGCGATAGCTTTGCAGCGTGGAGATGCCCATCTTCGACATCGTCTTGAGGAGGCCCTTGCCGACGGCCTTGACGTAGTTGGCCTGGGCCTTGGCGACGTTGCGCACGTCCGGGATGAGCCCGTCCGCGACCATGCCCGCCAGGGACTCAAATGCGAGGTACGGATTCACCGCGCCCGCGCCGTAGCCGATGAGCATGCAGAAGTGATGCACCTCGCGTGGCTCGCCGCTTTCGACCACGAGGCCGCAACTGGTCCGCTGTCCGTTCCGCACCAGGTGGTGATGCACGCCGGCGGTGGCGAGCAGGGCGGGGATCGGGGCCCGTTCCTTCGTCGCGCCGCGGTCGGAGAGAATGAGGATGGTCTTGCCTTCGGCCACCGCGCGCGACGCGGCGTCGCAGAGTTCGTCCATCGCCTGCCTCAGCGCGTCCCCGCCGCCCTTGACGTCGAAGAGGATCGGCAGCGTAACGGCGCGGAGTCCCTCCACGCGCAGCTCGCGGATGCGGTTGAGTTCCTCGTTCGAAAGGACGGGATGCTCGAGTTTCAGCCGCCGGCAATGCTCCGGGGTTTCGTCGAACAGGTTGCGCTCCGGCCCGACATACATGAACAGCGACGTGACCAGCTCCTCCCGGATCGCGTCCAGCGGCGGATTGGTGACCTGCGCGAAGAGCTGCTTGAAGTAGTTGTAAAGCAGTTGCGCGCGCGAGGAG
>JAKJGV010000076.1 GCA_022704185.1 Verrucomicrobiota bacterium | reverse complement strand
GCGCCGGCGCGTGGCGGACGCTGGTTCCGCTGCCTCCGTTGGACAACGTGATCTGGGTGGCCACCAACGGCACCCCTATGGGGCCCGGCACGGTTGATCGGCCCTACGACAACCCGCAGGCCGGCTATATGGCGGCGGGAATTGTGTATCCGGGGCAGCCCGCAACCGTGGTGATCTGCGGCGGCAAATACAGCACCGGATTGACCATGAACTTCGGTCACATCCACGTCTTCGGCCTGGATCGCGCTGAGATCGCCGGGCTTACGGTGAGCGCGACAAGCGTCGGGCTTACCGGCCCGCCATCGTGAGCGTGGACAGCGGTGATGTGAAGTTCAACAACTGCCGGTTCCAAAGCGGGCTCCTGATCAACGGCAGTAACGTCGAAGTGATGAACTGTTTCGCGACCGCCGGAGACGGGAACGCTATTACGCTCGGTGGGGGCTTTGCGGTCAACCGGGTAGCGATCTACAATACGGCCGCGGAGCTGGACAATATCATTCTTGCGACGGTCCAGGTTGGGATCGGTGTGCAGAATTTTGAGATGATCGGGTGCCACATCGTCAACATCGGAGGGGGGCCGGCGATTCTCGACTTTGAAACCCCCGGGCCGATTGATCCGCTCCATCTCTATGCCCACAACTACATCAAAGGCCCGTCCCCCGCCGGCGGCCCTGCCGCGACCCCTGCCGTTCTGGATCCCGGCAACACAACCAATACGATCGCCTTCTACCAGAACGTGGTCTTCGGACATGTCGGCAATCTCACCTCCCAGCAGCTTCATGCCAACAACACGCTGCAGGGCCTGATGCTTTGGGCGCAGGGTGGTGTCGGCATTCCCATGGATGCGTACGGCAACGTGCAGTTCACGGCGTCGTTTAACAATCTCCCGGCGTCCTGGCGTGATTGATGGAGGGTGTCATGAAGAAAACCTTCATCACATTCTGCATGGCGCTGGCCGCCGGGCTCATCCTGTCGGCCGGCGCCGGCAGCCGCGTCGGCGGCAACGCGGACATCCTCTATGAGCGCGTCGGCGCGGGCGGCGCCGCGTTTGCCTCGAACGGCGTGGTCAAGCTGGGCGGTTCGCTCGGACAGGGTGGCCTGACGATTCTTGCCACCAACGCAAACGGCGACGTGTTCCTCAACGGGTTCTGGAAGGCCGAGGATACCTGTTCGCTGTACAACCCGACAATCACGTCGTTGAGCCGCAGCACGAACAACATGGCGATCACGTTCCTGGTTGTGAACGGCAACACCTACTCCGTGTCGTACATCACGCAGGAGCAGGGCGGTTTGCCCGCGGGCGCGGGCGCGATCACAAACCCGGTCCAGACGCTGGTGGGGGTCGGCGTCGCGGGCGCCACCACGACGGTTTGGCACAACGTGAGCGCCGATACGAACAAGGTGCGCTTCTACGTCATTCGTTGCGAGTAGCGGCCAGGGCTCTGTCCCGTTCCGACTTCGATGTTGAACGTTCAACGTTCGATGTTCTGTTTATTCCTCCACCACCAGCTCCACCCAATCATCCCCGACGGTGGAGCAGGGGCAAAGCTCGACGCGGTAGCGGATTTCCTCGCGAAGCGCGTCGAGGGCGTTGGCCGGGCTCATCCCTCGCGCGCTCACGCCCACGGACTCGCATTCGGCTACATACTCGCCGTGCTTGTCAGCCTGCACTGACGCCGAGAACTTCATATTGTAACTTCGTCCGGGATCGGGAAGGAATCAAGGGCGAGAAGGGGGCGGGTTTCAGGTGTCGGGTTTCGGGTGTCAGGGAGGGCCCGGCGCCGCCGGGCCGAAGACGGGCAGCCGGCGGCTGCCCCTCCCGGGATGAACGGTTCAGGGAGGGCTCGCGGGCCGAAAGCCGTTGCCGGTGCAGTTCAAGAATACAACAGGCAGGCGTCGCGACTTTTCAGGAAGGCTTCGGTCTTCGGACCCCACGACGCGAAAATCCGTTCCGGTTGCTCGCCGCTCAAAAGGCCCTTCCGCGCGCTATCGGCCCCCATCAGCTTGTCGAAGAAAGCCGGACGACTGCCCGGCGCGTTCCACAGCTGTTCCATGCCGTGCACGCGCCGGATCGCGTCGAGCAACAACACCGATGTCTGCACGGGCAGGAAACAACGAGGGTCCTTCACGTGCAGCCTGATTCCCTGAACGAGCTGTCCCCGATACGCTCCAATGGCCGCGCGATAGCGGCACGGCGTGAACGAAACCCCGGTCTCGGGCCCGCGCCGGAGTTTGGAGCAAACGGCTTTCGTATCCAGCCACGGCGCGCCGACCGCCTGAAACGGCGCGCGCGTTCCCCGGGCGTGATCCACGGCCGGCAGCGCTTCGAAGAAGACGGTGAGCGGGAAGCACAGGCCGGAGTCCCACGAAACGATCGCCGGGGACGACGGAATCCAGCGGTAGCGCGGACGGCCTTGCCGCCGATAGCCTGCGGCGCGCGCGATCTTCAAGTCCACATCCAGCTTCAATGTCCTCTGCAGCCACAAAGCGGTTTCGCCGGGCGTCATGCCGTACACCACCGGGCTCGGAATGCCGCCGACGAAGCTCTCGAAACGCGGGTCCAGGACGGGTCCGTCAACGGCGTGGGCGAGCGGAACGGGGCGGTCGGCCACGATCACGCGCTTGCCGTGTTCCGCCGCCGCTTCGAGCACGTAGCGCAAGGTGGAGACGTACGTGTAAGGCCGGGCGCCCAGATCCTGCAGGTCGAACACGATCACATCGAGCCGGCGCAACATCGCGGCGGTGGGGCGTCGCGTGTCGCCATAGAGGGAGTAGACCGGGATCCCCCATTTCTCGTGCCGCGCGTGGTCCAGCTTCTCTCCCGCGCCGCCGCGACCCGCCACGCCGTGCTCCGGACCGAGGAGGCAGGTCAAGCGGCCGCCGATCGTCTTCCGCAGTGCCACGGATGAGTGTACGCCGCGCGAGGTTGCGCTGGCCGGATGACACACGAGCCCCACGCGCGCGTTCCGCAGTTCGGCGGGGCTGTCCAGCAACAAGTCCATGCCGGGGCGGACGGACACGCTCATGGCGCGCTCCCGTTGCCCGGAGCCAGCACCAGCGATTCGCCCCAGAAGAGAATGTCGGACGGCACGTTCATGCCCTCCTGCAGATCGAGCGCGATGTCGTACGAGGCGGGGAACCCGTCGTACACATGCTTCAGCTCCGCATAATGCTCGTGCAATACGGCGGCAGGTTCAACGCGGCGGAGCGCGATATTCACGGCATCCAGGGTTGTGCCCTTGCATTTCGGATGCCCCTTTTCGTACCGCTCGTTCGGATTGCGCCAGGGGATGAACAACAGGTCGAGCGACGAGTAGGCCGGTTTCTCCAGGCTCTTCGTGTAATCCGCGTCACCCGAAAAGAGAAACGTGTATCCCTCCTGGCAGGTGACTTCGTACGCCACCAGCGGGACTTCGTCCATGTTCTTGCGCCACACGTGCAGGCTCGGCTGCCCGCGGATTCGGAGATCGTCTATCTCCATGGTCCAGTCGTTGCCCACGGGGTGCAGGTTGGGATCGAAACCCCAGTCCGCGGCGAGCGAGGCGGGCATGAATACCGGTTTGCCCAGTCGAAGGCACGCCGCCGCCAGCTCGCGGTCATAGTGGTCGTCGTGCCGGTGCGTGACCATCAGCAGGTCGAGGATGCCGGCGAGCCGTTGTGTGAATCCCGCGGGTGCTTCCCATCCGAAGCGCCGGGGCAGGGGGACGAGATCGAGGCCCATGACCACCTCGTCGCTCTTGATGATCACGCCGTGGTTGTACATCTGCCACAAACGCACCTCGTCGCGGCGCAACTCGCAATCGGCGATTTCGTTCACGGCCCGCGCAAGCCGTTCCTGCAGGGGCGGCCAGACGGCGCAAGGGCTTTTCGCGAGGTCGTGCGCGTGTCCCGCGCGGGTCTGCGTTTCGAAGAAACCGCCGATCTGGCGGAACGCGCGCGCCCGTTCCTCCACGCGTTTGAAGCGGGGCGGATGGCGGTCGAGGAGAGCGATTCCGTCCAGCAGCGCGTCCATGACTAGCGCGCGCCTCCGATGACGAGGTTGTCTATCAGGCGCGTTTTCCCGACATACACCGCCAGCGCGATCAGGCAGCGGCGGTCAATGGTTTCGACGGGTTCGAGGGTCCGGTCGTCCACGATCTCCACGTAATCCACGCGCGCGTCGGGGCCGTGGAGGACGACCTTGACGATGGATTCCTTGATCTTCTTTGTGTCGCGCATGTCGAGTTCGCTGTACATCAGCGCCGCCTTGTCCAGCGCCCGCTTGAGCAGTCCGGCCTGCTTGCGCTCGTCGCGGGAGAGATACGCGTTGCGCGAACTCATCGCAAGGCCGTCGGGTTCGCGAACCGTCGGGCCGCGGACGATGCGAACCGGGAAATTGAGGTCCCGCACCATGCGCTCGATGATGCGCAGCTGCTGCCCGTCCTTCTCGCCGAACACGGCGACATCCGGCAGCACCAAATTGAAAAGCTTGGCGACGACGGTGCAGACGCCCCGGAAGTGGCCGGGCCGCGAGGCGCCGCACAACACCCTGGAGAGAGACTCCTCCGCGACGTAAACCGACGCGTCGGGGGCGTACATATCGCGGGCTTCGGGGTAGAAGATGATATCCACGCCGGCCTGCCGGCACAGCGCCTCGTCCCGGGCGAAGTCGCGCGGATACTTGTCGAGGTCCTCGTTCGGGGCGAACTGCGCGGGGTTCACGAAGATGCTCACCACCACCACGTCCGACTCTTTACGCGCCAGCCGCATGAGCGAGAGATGTCCCTCGTGCAGGTAGCCCATGGTGGCGACGAACCCGATTCGTTTGCCTGCGGCGCGCAGTTCCCGTGCGCGTTGCTGCATGTCGGCGGGTGTGCGGAGGATGTTCATGGGGGAGGCATGGGGTGATGGGGTGTTGGAGTGATGGAGTGTTGGCGGCGCGCTGGGACAAGCTCGGGATGACGAAAGGTTGTTCTGCAGAGCTTCATGGACGCCATGTTCCGAAAGGAATTTGAGTCTTCCGATCCTCCACCGCTCCATCACTCCATTCTTCAGTAGCTTTGTTCCGGTCCGGGGAACGATCCGTCCGAGACTTCCTTCCGATACTGCTCCAGCGCGCTGCGGACTTCCGGGCCGAAATTCGCGTAGCGCTTCACAAACTTCGGCTTGAATTCACCGTACAGTCCGAGGATGTCGTGCAGCACGAGAATTTGTCCGTCGCAATGCGGCCCCGCGCCGATGCCGATGGTCGGCACCGATACGGCCGCGGTGATCGCGGAGGCCAGCTCGGAAGGCATGGCTTCCAGCACGATTGCGAACGCGCCCGCCTCCGCGACCGCGCGCGCGTCGGCGAGCAGGTGATCGGCCTCGTCCGATTTGCGCCCCTGGACCTTGTATCCACCCATCGCGCGGATGCTCTGCGGGGTCAACCCGATGTGGCCGAGCACCGGGATGCCGTTTTCGACGAGCGCCCGGATGGTCGGCGCGCGGAACGCGCCGCCCTCGACCTTGACGGCGCCCGCGCCCGCCTCCTTGATGCAGCGGCCCGCATTGGCGAGCGCTTGCTCGACGGAAACCTGGTAGGTCAGGAAGGGCAGATCCGTAACGACCAGCGCATGCTTTGCGCCGCGCGCGACGGCCGCGGTGTGGTGAAGCATCTGCTCGAGCGTGACGGGAAGCGTGTTTTCGTAGCCCAGCATCGTCATGCCGAGCGAGTCGCCGACCAGCACGAGCTGGATGCCCGCCTCGTCCACCATGCGGGCCATGGAGAAGTCGTAGGCCGTCAGCGAGACGATCTTCTCACGCCCCTTGAGGGCCGTGATTTTCGGCGCCGTCCATCGGGTTGGTTCGCTCATGATTCCAGCATACCACCGATTACCAGTCCCGCGTCAACAGATTCACCGCCTCCCCGGGGGGCAGGGCGTCCAGGACCTGCCGTACTGTGCGGGTTTCCCCCGGCAGCATGAGATCGGGCCGCACGTCGGCAAGCGGTTGGAGCACGAACCGGCGCTTTTTCCATTGGCGGTGCGGCACGAAGAGGCCGCCGCTTTCGATGCGCAGGGAGCCGAAGTAGATCACATCCACGTCAATGCCGCGGGGCGCGTACCGGTCCAGGCTGCGCAGCCGCCCCATTTCCGTCTCGATGGCGCGCAGCCAGTCGAACCATTTGTGAACCTCGGCCTGCGTATCCAGGATCAGCACCGCGTTGAGGAAGTCCAGTTGCTGGTATTCCGGCTTAACGCCGATCGGCTCCGTTTCGTAGAGCGGCGATTGAGCGAGGAGCCGGGTGCCGGGCAGTCCCAGAATCCGGTCGCGCGCATCCACAAGGTTCGCCTGCCGGTCCCCGAGATTGGATCCCAAACTGAGCCCTGTTTCCATGGGTGCTGTCACCGCCTTGCCGGGTTCACAACCCCAGCACATCCTTCATGCCGTAGAGTCCGGGCTTGCGGCCCGACACCCATGCGGCGGCACGGAGCGCGCCGTACGCGAACGTTTCGCGGCTGGTCGCGCGGTGCGACAACTCCAGCACTTCCCCGTCCGCCGCGAACATGACCGTGTGATCGCCCACGATATCGCCTCCGCGCACCGCGTGAAATCCGATCTGCTCGCCGGGCCGCTCGCCGACCATCCCTTCGCGGCCGTGCACGGCGACCTTCTTCAGGTCCCATTTCAGCCCGCGCGCCGCCGCCTCGCCGAGTCCGATGGCCGTGCCGCTGGGAGAATCTTTCTTGCGGCGGTGATGCCGCTCGATGATCTCGCAGTCATATCCTTTGTCCTTCAACGCGGCCGCCGCTTTCTCCACCAGCGAAAAAAGCAGGTTCATGCCGAGGCTCATGTTCGGCGCCATGACAACGGGTATTTTTTTCGCCGCCGCCTCGACGGCCGTTTTCTCCTCGGGAGCCAGGCCGGTCGTTCCGACCACGAGCGCCTTGCCCGCCTCCGCGACGCGCGGCGCGTTCCCGGCCGTGCCCTTGTGGCCGCTGAAATCAACCACGACGTCGCAGCCCGGCAGCACTTCTTTCAGGTCGCTGCCGATCTTCACGCCGGCCTCGCCGCACCCCGCGACCAGCCCCGCGTCCTTGCCGCGCTCCGGGCAGTCCCAGAGGTCCACCGCGCCAGCGAGCTTGAGCCCCGGAACCGCTCCGGTTTGGATGAAGCGGACCAGTGTTCTGCCCATCCGTCCGGCGGCGCCGATGACAACAACTTGAATTTCCGAATTCCGATTTCCGAATTCCGATTTCAACGCGTCCTCCTTTTCGAGGCTGTAATTCGCGACGCGGCCATGATAGCTGTAAGTTCATCCGCCTCTTTGTGCAACGCCTTGACCCGGGAAGAGGGCATCAATCCGGCCTCCATTATCAACTCGAGCCAGAAGCAGCATTCATCGGCCTCCTCTTCCACAACGCCTATCTTCGCGACGAATTCTGCCGTGGACCGACTCTTGCATGATGCCCTGTAGTTCGCCCCGACCGAAGTTCCTGCAGCCAAGAGCTGGTTTCCCAGTATGCGCGCCACGGAGCTTCGGGGGAGTGATTCAACGAGCCGGATAATACGGAGAGAAAATTTCTTCGTACGATCCTTCAGATCGCCCGCTGTCGTTCCGGATTCGGGATTCGGAATTCGGAATTCGGAATTCATATCAACCCCAGCACCTTGAGGGTTCCTCTCAGCTGTTCTTTCCCTTTCGCGCTCGTCTCGCAAAGGGGCAAGCGATACACCTCTTCGATCAGGCCCATCATGGCCAGCGCGGCTTTGACGGGTATCGGGTTCGTGTCGAGGAACAGGTCCGTGAACAGGCGGTAGTACCTGCGATGCAGTTCGCGCGCCGGCTGCCAGTCGCCTTGCAGCGCCGCATGCACCATGTCCGCCACCGCTTTCGGCGCGACGTTCGACGCGACGCTGATCACGCCGACGCCGCCGACCGCCATCATCGGCAACGTCAGCGAATCGTCGCCGGAAAGCACTTCGATTTCGCATCGCGCGAGGATCTGGCTCACGCGGTCCACGCTTCCGCCCGCTTCCTTGACCGCCACGATGTGCGGATGTTTTGCCAGCTCGACGACCGTATCCAGCGGGATCTCGCGGCCCGTGCGGCCGGGGATGTTGTAGAGGATGGTCGGCAGGCCGAGGTCCGCCACCGCCGTGAAATGGCGGCGGAGCCCTTCCGCGCTCGGTTTGTTGTAGTAGGGCGTGACCTGCAGCGTCGCGTCGGCGCCCGCTTCCTTCGCGTGCCGGGTCAGCATCACCGCTTCGGCGGTGGCGTTCGCGCCGGTGCCCGCGATGACCTTGATGCGTTTGCGCGCGGCCTCGATCGAGACCTCGATGACTTTCTCGTGTTCGTCGAAGTCGAGAGTGGGGGACTCGCCCGTCGTTCCGACCGGGACAATGCCGTCCACCCCGCCCGCCACCTGGAGGTCAATCAACTCGCGCAGCTTGCCGTAATCCACGCTGCCGTCGCGGTTGAACGGAGTCACAATCGCCGTATACGCACCTTGCCACATAACCTGCCTCTTCCTGTTTACGGCCAGATTTTCCAATCATTGGAAAATCGCCCTGCCATTCTTCCAATCCGCCAATGGCGGACAAGTGTCTGGGAAAAATGCAGTATCATATCACACACCTTTTACAACCCTTTTACAAGCCCATGACGACATTCCGGGCACGGCGGTGTCTACTCGTTACCAGAAAGGTCGGGGCAGCGCGCGCTCTTGACCTTCGAGTCGAAAAAACCGTCAAATGGGAGGAAGAGCGATGAAGAAGGCGATGGAAATGGTGGCGGCGGTCGCGTTGGCGGCCGTTGCGGTGTGGCCCGCGCAGGCGCGGGTGGAAACGCGGGGCGTGATTTGCCGGGCGGAACTGGACCGCGCGGTGCTCCTCGCGGGCGGGCGGCAGACGGCGGTGGTGAAGATCACGCTGGACGCGCCGGAGGCGCCGCGCGAGACTGAGCGCCCGCCGGTGAACCTCGTGATCGTGCTGGACCGCTCGGGATCCATGCACGGCGACAAGATCGAGAAAGCGAAAGAAGCGGCGATCGAAGCGCTGCGGCGGCTTGGACCTCGGGACCTCTTCTCGCTGGTCATCTACGACCATAACGTGGAGACCCTGGTGCCCGCCCAGAGCGCGGCGAATACGGAGTGGATCGAATCGCGCATCCGGCAGATCCATCCCGGCGGCAACACCGCGCTGTTCGGAGGAGTGAGCCAGGGCGCGGCGGAGGTCCGCAAGAACATCGAGGGCCGGTACGTGCACCGGATCATTCTCCTCTCCGACGGACTGGCCAACGTGGGGCCGAGTTCGCCTTCGGACCTGGCCCGGCTCGGCACGTCGCTGCTGAAGGAGAAGATCTCCGTCACCACCGTCGGTGTCGGCACGGACTACAACGAGGACCTGATGACGCAGCTCGCGCAGCGGAGCGACGGCAACACGTATTTCGTGGAGTCGAGCGGCGACCTGCCGCGGATCTTCGCGGCGGAGCTGGGCGACGTCCTGAGCGTGGTCGCGCGCCGCGTGATCCTCGAGATCGAATGCGAGGATGGCGCGCGCCCGATCCGAATTATCGGCCGCGACGGTCGAATTCGGCGCAACGGGGTCGAAATTCAGCTCAACCAGCTCTACGGCGGGCAGGAGAAGTACCTGCTGGTGGAAATGGACATCCCGGCCGGCGAGCCGGCGGAAGTGAAACCCGTGGCGGTGGCCCGCTGCCGGTACGAGGACGCGATCACCGCGCGCGAGGTCTCCGCGACGGCGCGCGTGACGGCGACGTTCAGCAAGCGCGAGGAGGAAGTCGTGCAGTCCGCGAACGAGGGAGTGCAGTCGGAGATCGTCCGAAACGTCGCGGCGGAGGCGAAGGACCGCGCGGTGGAGCTGTGGGACGCCGGCAAGCGCGAAGAGGCGGTGAAGGAACTTCGCGACACGCGGGAGCGGCTGACGACCAGGGGCGCGTTTTATAACTACGACGTCAGCGGCGAGGCGCTCATGGAAGCGGACAAGCTGGAAGTCGAGGCGTCCGCGCTGAAATCCGAAGGGATGAGCGCGCCGCGCCGGAAGGTGTTCCGGGCGAGCAGTTATCAGATTCGTACTCAACAGGAAAGCCGGTAGTATCGGCGAAAGCGATGGAACGGGGCTCCGCGGCCGGACAGGCCGCGGGGCCCGGACCGACAACGGAAGCATGCGATGAAGCGAGTGCCGATCATTGTTTTCTGGCTGCTGCTGTGCGTGCCGGCGCTGGTCATCGGCGCCGTCGTTTTTCGTCTGCTCGGGCACGAGGGCGAGCGGCTGCAGGATTCGGCGGCGGAGGCGCTGCGCGCGCGGGTTGAACTCGTGGCGGGGGAATTGGACCTCGCCTTGCGCGATCTCGAAGAGGGCGTGACGAAGCAACTGGCGGGGATGGATGCCGGCCGGCTCGCGGAGGAACTCGATGCCTGGGCGCAGGCGAATCCGTTGATCCGGAATGTGTTCATCGTGGATGAAGGCGGGCGCATCCTTCTGCCCGACCCCGCGGGCCCGTTGTCCGGCGAAGAGCGAATGTTCCTGCAGCGCTTCGACTCGCTATTCTCGGGCCGCGAGCCGTGGGAGCGGCCGGTGGCGGATGCGTCGCCCGCCGTGCCCGCGCCGCGGGAATCGAGTTACATGGCGCGCCGGGCGTTCCGGCAGCTCGCCGCCGCCGCCCCGGCGAAGCTTGCGGACCAGGAGTTGCATCGGTCGGGATGGCTGCCGTGGTTCTCGGAAAACCAATTGCACCTGCTCGGCTGGCTGCGGCGGGGCGGGGGGGCGACGTACGGGGCGGAAATCGAAATGACGGCCCTGCTTTCGCGGCTGGCGCCGCTGGTGCGGAGCGAGGCGGGCGACGGGATCACCCTGGCCTTGAGAGACGGCAGCGGCCGGACGCT
>JAKJGV010000075.1 GCA_022704185.1 Verrucomicrobiota bacterium | reverse complement strand
TGCGCGTCGCGCGCGCCCTGCGCCAGTTCGTGCGACATGTTCACCCGCAAGTGGTCCAGCCGCTGGATGTACTGCCGGATGAGGTTCCCCGGTTCACGAAACACGTAACTCTGGGACGCCGCCGTCAGCCGGTTCTTCATTTCCAGCGCGGCGCGGTGCAATACCTGGGCGAGATGAAGCCGCGCCTGGCGCAGGGCCTCCTCGAAAGAATCCTTCTGCCCGACGACCAGCTCCGCGGCCGCCGAGGGAGTCGGCGCCCGCAGGTCGGCTACGAAATCGCTGATCGTGAAATCGATCTCGTGCCCGACCGCGGAGATCACCGGGATTCGCGACGCCGCGATCGCGCGCGCCACCACCTCTTCGTTGAAGCACCAGAGATCCTCCAGGCTTCCGCCGCCCCGCCCCACGATCATGACATCCAGATCCTCGCGGCGGTTGAGCAACTCGATCGCATCGGCAATCTCGCGGGCCGCGCCTTCTCCCTGCACCCGGACCGGCGCGATCAGGATGTGCAGGTTGGGGAAGCGCCGGCTCAGCACCGTGAGGATGTCGCGAATCGCCGCGCCGGTCGGTGAAGTCACGACGCCCACATGCTGCGGGAGCAAGGGCAAGGCGCGCTTGCGGGACGCATCGAACAGGCCCTCCGCGGCCAGTTTCGCCTTCAGCTTCTCGAACGCCTCCTGCAAGCTGCCCTTGCCCGCTTCCTCCGCCTGCTGAACCACAATCTGGTACTGGCCGGATTTGTCATAGACGGACAGGTTGCCGAATACCCGCACCTTGATCCCGTCGCGAATGGCCACCTTGACACCGCGCTGACTTCCCTTGAAGAGCACGGCCGCGATCTGCGCGTTTTCGTCCTTGAGGGTAAAATACATGTGACCGGACGACGGCGTGCGCAGATTGGAGACTTCGCCCTCGACCCAAACCGCGCCGATCCGGTCTTCGAGCAGCATGCGGATCAACCGCGTCAGCTCGGTCACCTTGTAAACTTTCCGCTGCCCGTTTGTCATACCTTCTAAGGCTCCGACCCAAACGCGACCTGCAGGCGTTGAATGCGCTTCGCCTTGCCGGACTGCTCGTCCACATCCAGCAGCGCGCCTTCGAACCGGACATCCTCCGTCGCCACCTTGAACTGCGACGGCATGCCCGTCACGAACTTGCGGAGCACGGACTCCACGTCGCGGCCCAGCACGGAATCCTTCGGGCCCGTCATCCCCAGGTCCGTCAGGTACGCGGTCCCCTTCGGCAGGATCGCCTCGTCGGCCGTCTGCACATGCGTATGCGTGCCGAGCACCGCGCTGACCCGCCCGTCCAGAAAGCGGCCCATCGCGATTTTCTCCGACGTGGCTTCCGCGTGCATGTCCACAATGATCACCCGGCCCTTCCGCTCGACCGAGTTCAAGAACCGGTCCACGGCCTGGAACGGGCAGTCGTTCGGAGGCATGAACACGCGGCCGATCAGGCTGATCACCGTGACCGCGCCCTTGGCGGTGTCCACGGTCACCCAGCCCTTCCCCGGGCACGCGGACGCCATGTTCGCTCCGCGCAGCAGCCGCGGCTCGCGATCCAGGTAGCCCACGATTTCCTTCTGGTCCCAGACGTGATCGCCCAGCGTCAGCACGTCCGCGCCGGCCTGGAAGAGTTCCCCGGCGAGCGCGGGCGTGATGCCGCGCCCTCCCGCGGCATTCTCCGCGTTCGCCACCACGAAGTCCACTTCGCCGGCGGACTTCATCTTTCCCGCCACGCGGGCGAACATCGTCCGCCCCGGCGATCCCACCATGTCACCTGCCACGAGTATTTTCATTTCGATCCCTTTGAAGATACCAACGGGAGTATTGGAGTGTTGGAGTTATGGAGTGATGAAAGAACCTCTTCCAATACTCCACCACTCCAAGACTCCATCACTCCGCCGCTTCCCCTCATTTCGCATATTCGACGCAGCGCGTTTCCCGCACGACCGTCACCTTGATCTGCCCGGGATACTCCAGCTGCTGTTCGATCTCTTTCGCGATATTCCGGGCGAGCTGCATCGCCTCGGAATCGTCTATCCGCCCCGGCTCGACGATCACGCGGATCTCGCGCCCCGCCTGCATGGCATAGCTCTTCTCCACTCCGCGGAACCCGTTCGCGATTTCCTCCAGCTTCTCCAGCCGCTTGAGGTAGATCTGCGTCGTTTCCGAACGGGCGCCCGGCCGCGAAGCCGATATGGCATCCGCCGCGCTGCACAGCACCGCGTAGATGTTTTCCCCGTCCTTTTCGGTGTGATGGTGGCCCGCGACCACGTTGTAGATCGCCGCGCTCTCGCCGTACCGGCGCAGCAGGTCCGCGCCGATGACGGCGTGGCTGCCTTCCACCTGGTGGTCCAGCGCCTTGCCGATATCGTGGAAGAGACCGACGCGCTTCGCGATCACCGGGTCCAGCCCCAGGTCGGCCGCCATCATCGCCATCAGGTGCGCCATCTCGATCGAGTGCTGGAGCACGTTCTGCGAGAAACTGTGACGGTATTTCAGGCGGCCGAGCGTCCGGACCAACTCCGGAGCGACGCCCTGGAGCCCCAGCTCGTAGATCGCGGCCTCGCCCGCCTTCATCGTGGCCTCGTCAATCTCCGCGCTCACCTTTGCCACCACTTCCTCGATGCGCGAGGGATGAATCCGGCCATCGGTCATGAGCTGTTCCAGCGAGAGTCTCGCGATCTCGCGGCGCAGCGGATCGAAGGCCGAGATCACCACCACCTCGGGCGTGTCGTCTATCAGGATGTTCACCCCCGTCGCGGCCTCAAAGGCCCGGATGTTCCGGCCTTCACGGCCGATGATGCGGCCCTTCATCTCGTCGTTCGGCAGCGCCACCGTGCTCGTGGTGACCTCGTGCACCTGGTCGGCCGCGTATCGTTCCACCGCCATCGTGATGATCTCGCGCGCCTTCTCCTCGGCCGTCGCCTTCGCCTCGTCCTGCATGTGGCGAATCAGGTTCCCGGTCTCGAATTTGAGCTCCTCCTCGACCTTGTGCATCAGGGTCTTGCGGGCGTCCTCCTGCGACATCGCCGCCACCTGCTGCAGCTTCTCGCGTTCCTGGCCCAGCAGCACCTGCAACTCCTCGTCGCGCTTCCGGAGCTCGTCCTTCTGCTGCTCCAACTGCTGCAGTTTTTCCTCGACCGCCAGTTCCTTGCGGTCGAGCATGTTGATCTTCCGGTCGAGATTCGTCTCGCGCTGCGACAGCCTCTCCTCGAGCGCCAGTTGCTCATGGCGCCGCGTCTGGATTTCCTGCTCGAACGCCTCCCGCGCGCGGATCACCTCGTCCCGCGCCTGCAACTTCGCCTCGCGGCGTATCGTCTCGGCCTCCCGGTTCGCATCCTCCAGGTTCAAGCGCGCGTTCTTCTCCGCGGAAACCGCCTTGAGCCTCGCGCGCACCGCGTGCACGTAATACCCGCACGCGATCCCCACCACCGTGAACACCGTTGGCAACCACCATGGAACTTCCATGTCCTGCATTGCTAACCTCCCCGCCGGCTCCGGGCTGCCGTCGCCCGAAACCAGCCTGCCGTTTCATGTTGTTTCGTCTCTATTCACCGCACATCGCAATACGTCCCGCTCCGTCACCAGCAGGTTCATCGGGACATCCTGCTCGCCGCGCGGAACGCGATCCATGATCTGAAACTCGAAAGCAATGCCCACCTTGAAGGCCCGCCCTGCCGCAAGCAGGCGGTCATAATGCCCTCCGCCCTGTCCGAGCCGCACCCCCGCCCGGTCGAACGCGAGCCCCGGCACCACGATAAAATCAATGTCCGCCGGTTCCACCCGGCGCGCGACACGCGGTTCCATGATCCCGGACGCGCCGGGCACCATCTCCGCTCCCCGCTCCACCAACGCCATGCCGTAGGCCGCCTGTGCGGTATCGAACGCGGGCACGCAGACCTGCCGCCCCGTGTCCCAGCAATGAACAAGCAGCTCCGTTGTCTGCACCTCGCGCGGCAGCGCCATGTAGCAACCGACGCAGCGGGCCGCGGCGAACTCCGGAAGCGACCGCACGCGCTCGATGATCACGGCGCTGTTCCGCCTGACCCAGGCAGGCTCCAGCTCGCGACGGCGCGCGCGAATCAGGTTCCTGATCGCCTGTTTCTCATCCGGCAGGTTCACTTTTCTCCTTCTCCTGCTTGCGGGACTTCTTCCGCAGCTCCTGCAGGTGCTCGACGCGGCGCTTGATCGTCTCCTCGTATCCCTGGTCGGTCGGGTGGTAGTAGATTTTCGACGTCGGCACGTATTCCTGGTCCACGAAATGTTCAGGGAACTCATGCGCGTACTTGTACCCCTTGTGGCCGAATGCCTGCGCCGCGCGCTTGGAGCCGGTGCTTCGAAGCGGGCGCGGCACGGGCAGCGTGCGCCCCTCCTTGATGTCGCCCATCGCCTCTTCCACGCCGAGATACGACGCGTTGCTCTTCGGCGCGCACGCGAGATACGTCGTCGCCTGGGCCAGGATGATCCGCGCCTCGGGCATGCCGACAAACTCCACCGCCTCCATCGCGGACACCGCCAGCGTCAGCCCGCGGGGATCGGCGTTCCCGATATCCTCCGACGCCAGGATGACGAGCCGCCGCGCGACGAACCGGGGATCCTCTCCCGCGTACAGCATCTTCGCCAGCCAGTACAATGCGGCGTTCGGGTCCGAGCCGCGCACGCTCTTGATGAACGCGGATATCGTGTCGTAGTGCCCGTCCTCGTCGTGGTCGTACACCACCGCTTTCTTCTGGATGGATTCCTCCGCGACGGCCTTCGTGAGATGCACGGCTCCGTCCTCGCCGGCCCGCGTCGTCAGCCCCGCGATTTCGAGCGCGTTGAGCGCGCGCCGCGCGTCGCCCTCGCAAACCTTCGCGAGGTGAAGCAGCGCTTCGTCGTCCGCGCGGATCCGGATGTGGGCCAACCCCTCCCCGTGCGTCAGCGCGCGACGGAGAAGGACCATCACCGCCTCCTCGGACAGCGGTTCGAGCTGGAATATCTGCGAGCGGGACGTCAGCGGGGTATTGATGAAGAAGAACGGGTTGTGCGTCGTCGCGCCGATGAGCGTGATCGTTCCGCTTTCAACGTAAGGCAAGAGGACATCCTGCTGCGCCTTGTTGAAGCGGTGGATCTCGTCAATGAAGAGAATGGTTTCGAGGTTCTGGGTCTTGCGCAGTCCCGCCGCGGCCTCGAGATGCCCGCGCAGGATCGCCACGTTGGCCAGCACGCCGCTGGTGCGCACGAAACGCCGCCGGGTGACGTTGGCGATGACTTCCGCGAGAGTGGTCTTTCCGCAGCCCGGCGGGCCGTAAAGGATGATGCTTCCGAGCCGGTCCGCCTCGATGGCCCTCCGGAGAAGTTTGCCCGACCCGAGGATGTGATCCTGACCGACAATGTCCTCCAGGGTCCGCGGCCGCAACCGGGCCGCCAGCGGCTGGTGCGGTTCCGGGCCGCCCGTTCCGGCTTCTCCACCCTGGTCAAAAAGGTCCATTCCAGCTCCCCGCGGGACGAAAAAATACCCCGCCATAGTCGTCTTGGGCGCCATCTCTGAACCTCGTAATACGAGGTGGGTGCTCTGCCGGGCAGGTTCTCCGTCCCTGAGATTCAAGGCATGGAGGCACTGCCAGGACCCGAGCTCCCTGTTCTGTCAATGTTGGGTCAGAGAGATCGGCCCATTTGCGAACAAGGCAGGGTATTTTTTCGTCCCCGGAGAGTCGCCTCCCCGGAAATACGGAACCCCATTCTATGAAAGAACAACAATCCTCTATCGCCTGAACAACGGCCATAAGGACCGCCGGGGACAAGACCACGGCGGCCTGCACGCATCGCCGGGCGATGCGCCGGTTCCTACAATTACCGGTCTCAACGCGGGGATGACCGCAACTCCCCGCGAGCTTGGGTGTTCAGACACCGGCCTGTCCGGCAGACCGGTCATTATCAGGATCATATTTTCAAGCCATGATATAATCATGGGGTCCTACTCTACCTTATTCACTCGCAAATCTTTTCTAGCCTTCCCGAACATCAACGCCCAGCTCTTTCCTGAGCGCTGCCTTCACGGCTTCATGATACACGTTCGCTTCTTCGTCCGTCAAGGTCCGCTCCGGAGAGCGGTACGTGAAAGAATAGGCCATGCTCTTTCGCCCTGCGCCTATCCCCTCTCCCATGAATATATCAAAAAGTGCGACCCGTTCCAACTCTTTTGGTGCGGCTTTCTCAACAATTTTAAGCACATCTTCGTGCTTGATTCGCTCCTCCACAACCAGCGCGGCGTCCCGTACCACGCACGGATACGTCGCTATCGGCGTAAAAGTCCGGCCATCAAAGACATGCCTCAACAGCGGGGAAAGAGACACCTCGAGAACCCCCACGGGACCCAGTATGCGCCACTCGGAGCGGATGCCCGCACGAACCAGCCCCAACACCCCCGCAACCAACCCGCCGACAACCAATTCCACCGCGCAACCCTCTTCGGCCCACGGGCGGCCGGCCTCCCGCAACACGACGCCGTCCATGCGCTGCGCCGCCGCAAGCCCTTCCCAAATGCCCTTGATCCACAGGAACATCTCGTCGGATCTCACCGCGCGCCGGCGATCCAGACCACCCCTCCCGACCGGACCCATCAGCCCGATCACCAGGCGATCTTCTTCCGCGGGATGACCGTCCGGTCCCTGGAAGAACACCCTTCCGATCTCGAAAAGTGCCGCCTCCGCCACCTGGTGCGCGAGGTTGCGGCCCAACGTCTCCACCATCTGCGGAATCAGCGACGTCCGCATCCACGCCTGTTCCATGTTCACGGGATTCGACAACGCCACGCGACGCGCGCGATCGGATTCGTCGAACAGGTCCAGCAACCGGTCCGCGACAAAGCTGTAGTTCATGGTCTCGCCCAGGCCGAGCCCGACGAGATGCTCCCGGCAGCTCGTCACGGCCTGCAATGGCCGGTCGTTCGCGCCGGGCACCAGGTCCGCCCGCGGCGGCGGAGTCGGCAGCTTGTCCAACCCGTAAATCCGCGCAAACTCCTCGATCAGGTCCGCCTCCATCTCAAGGTCCACGCGAAACGACGGGATCTCGACGGTGCAGGAACTCTCGTCCGCTGAAACGATCGGCAACTCGAGCGACCCCAGCACCGCGCGCACTTCCGCCGCGGAGGGCGCAACGCCCAGCAGCTCGTGAAGCCGCGCGATACGGCACGTCACCCGGCGCCGCTCGCTCCGCCCGGGATACACATCCAACACCCCCGGCGCCGCCGCGGCGCCCGCGTGTTCCACCATCAGCGCCGCCGCGCGCCGGCTGGCCCATTCCACCGTCTCGATATCAATGCCGCGCTCGAAGCGATACGACGACTCCGTGGACAACCCGAGCCGTTTCGATGTGGCGCGGTTGTCCTGCGGCTTGAAGTACGCGCTTTCCAGCAGGACGGTTTCCGTGCCGTCGTTGATCTCGCTCCCCGCCCCGCCCATCACGCCGGCGACCGCCACCGGGCGCCGCGCATCCGCGATCACCAGCATGCCGGCATCCATCGGGCGCTCGATCCCGTCGAGCGTCGCGAGCTTCTCTCCCTCGCGGAAACGGCGCACCACGATGCGCCCCTCTCCGAGCAATTTCTGATCGAACGCGTGCAGCGGCTGGCCGCACTCCAGCATGACATAGTTCGTGATGTCCACGACGTTGTTGATCGCGCGAACGCCGGACAACTCCAGCCGGCGCCGCATCCACGCCGGCGACGGACCGATCCGCACGTTCTTCAGAATGCGCGCCGTGTACCGCGGACAGCCGTCGGGGTCGAGAATCTCGACGCTCGTCAACTTCTCCACGGGCTCGCCGGCCTCGCGGAGCTGCACCTCGGGCCTCCGCAACTTCGCGCCGTAGAGCGCCGCCACCTCGCGCGCGATACCGATCACGCTCAGGCAGTCCGGGCGGTTCGGCGTGACTTCCAGTTCCAGCACGGTATCCGGCGGTCCCAGCACTTCCGCCAACGGAGTTCCCGGCGCCAGCCCGGCGTCCAGTTCCATGAGCCCCGAATGATCGTCCGACAGCTTCAGCTCGTCCTCCGCGCAAAGCATCCCGCGCGACTCCACGCCCCGCACCTTGCGCGCTTCCAACTTCAGCCCGTTCGGCAGGGTCACGCCCGCCGGCGCAAACGGAACCTTCATCCCCGCCCGCGCATTCGGCGCACCGCACACGACGGTGATTTCGCCCGCGCCTGTATTGACCGCGCACAACGTCAGCTTGTCCGCGTTCGGGTGTTTTTCGACGCGCAGGATCTCCCCCACCACGATGCCTTCAAACGTGCCGCCGACGGGCTCGATGGCCTCGACTTCCGTCCCGGAAAGGGTCAGCTTTTCCGCCAGTCCCTGCGGCGTATCGCTGAACTCCACGTACTCTTTCAGCCAACTGATGGGTAAGCGCATAGTGAACCTGCCGTGCTCCGTTATTCCGCCTTCAAATACTCCGCGATCGGCTTCTCGCCGATGTACAATTCCTCGATCACCGCCATGCCCCTGCGCACGCGCACCGCGAGCCATGCGTCGCGCGCGCCGGCGCTCTGCCGATACGCGCGTTCCGCCTCGGGCGCGAGCCGCTCATTCATGTAGAACCGGTCGAGCGGCAACGCGACGCGGACTTCGTTGCTCGAGATCGTGCCCGCCATGCGCGCGGCGATGTAGTCTCCGGAGGCCGGGCGCGATGTGTCCGCCGACGTCAGCCGGGCGAAGCCGTCCTCGCCTTCCGCCACCGACACGTAGACCCGCGTCCCGTGTTTCGGAACCTGCGCGCCGGCGAACGGCGCGGCATCGGCGGTCGCGCGAACGGAAACAAACCGTCCGCGAAATGCGTCATAGGGGTCCACCGGAGCGGCCTGAAAACGGTACCGCGCGCCCGTGCGCAAGGTCAGCTCGCGCATGACCAACCGGCTGCCGGGCACCGCCAGTTGCGCGACCGCCAGCACGGCAAACGCGATGAGAAAGCGATCCCGGCGCGTCATGGAGCCGCCCTCCTGAACCTGCGCGTGAGCACGATATTGGCCGCGAGGAACGCCGCGCCGAGGACAATGAAAGCCGTGCCCTTGGCGATGAAGCCGATGTCGCTGTCGAAGAACCGCGTGGTGGCGATGAGCAGGACAACGATCATCCCGGAGTTCGCCCGCCCCAGCCGCCGTTCCTTCACGCCGATCAGGATTCCCGCGAGGCCGACGGCAAAGAGATACGCGTTGAACAGCACGCTCGCGACCGCGGGTTGCGCGGAAAGCCCGGCCAGCACCACCAGCGGCGCGGCGCCCAGCCAGCACAGGTCGCGCCGCCTGCCGCCCAGCGCAAGCGCCCACGCGATCAACGCCCCCAGCACGAAACCGAAAGGCATCACGCGCGCGCCGATCCACCCGGCCTCTCCGGACTTCAAAATATGGAAATCACCCCAGCCGCCAAGCTCTTTCCAGACCGGACTGAAAGTCAGCGCCGCCGACAGACCGATCACCCCCAGCGCGCCGATGACGCGAAGCGGACCGTGCGCGGCGGGCGATGCGTCCCGCAGGAATCCGCCGCCGACGTACATCAGGGAAAGCAATGCCGCGTAGGTCAGGATCCAAATCCCGGGACGAAGGCTCTCCACGAGCGTGAGCCACACAGCCAGCAGCGCGACAACACAAGAGGCAAAGACCAGTACGCTTGCGCGCTGCCCCGCGCGATCCGCGGTCAAAACATCAATCGAATGCGCGAGCACCGCCGCGAGAAGCAGCCACAGCCACAAGCCGCTCCCCCCGTCCCCCTTCCAGAGGATGGCCCACCAGGCGAACCCGGCGAGGCACAGCAGCGCGGGCATGACCGCGCGCAGCAGGTGCGCGAGCGGCAGACACAGGATCATCCACACCAGCAGGAACGTGTCGAACTCGCCGCCGAGATGGTACGTCTGCGAGATCAAGGCAATGCACGCGCCGACGCTCAAAGCGAGAAACACGCCCCAGCCTTCGCGCGGACCGAGCTCCTCGCGCCACGTCCAGATCGTGCGGCCGGCGCCGAGCTGTCCCGCGAGCAGGGGCAGGAACGCGATCACCGCGCGCAGCGGGCGCGGCAGCTCGGTCCAATTGTAGGCGAGCAGCAAAATGATGCCCGCGCCGACCAGGAGCGCGCCGAGAATACTGAAGACGATGCCGATCCAGTTCCGGCTTTCCTGCGAGGCCGTCGCTTCGCTGTAGTGCTCGCGCAGCCGGTCCGCCGCGTCGGCGTTAAGAACGCCTTTTTCCACCAACGCCGGGAGCTCGTCGCGCAGCCACTCTATGTTCCGCTTGGATGCCATTGCCGCACCGCGTGCCCTAAAATTGCCCAAGGAACCGCACATCGTTGTCGTACAACATCCGGATGTCCGGGATCCCGAACAGAATCATGGCGATGCGTTCGACGCCCATGCCGAACGCGTACCCGGTGACCTGTTCCGGGTCATAGCCGACCAGCCGGAACACCTTCGGGTTCACCATGCCGGCGCCGCTGATCTCGATCCATCCGCTGTACTTGCAGACCCTGCAACCCTTGCCGCCGCACACATGGCACGAGAAATCGTATTCCACGCTCGGCTCCGTGAACGGGAAGAAATGCGGACGGAACCGGATGCGGACATCCGCGCCCATCAGCTCCCGCGCGAAATAGGTCAGGTCGCCTTTCAGCTCGGACATGGACACCTTGCGGTCCACGTAGAGGCCTTCGATCTGGTGAAAGCTCGCGCTGTGCGTCGCGTCCGTGGTGTCGCGCCGGTAGCAGCGGCCGGGGGCGATGATGCGCACCGGCGGCTTCTGCTTCTCCATCACGCGGATCTGCACGGGCGAGGTCTGCGTGCGCAGCAACTCGCCGGTGGCGAAATAGAACGTGTCCTGCGTGTCGCGCGACGGATGATCGGCGGGCGTGTTCAGCGCGTCGAAGTTGTACCACTCCGTTTCCACGTCCG
>JAKJGV010000074.1 GCA_022704185.1 Verrucomicrobiota bacterium | reverse complement strand
CGTTGACCTGGGACGGCAAGCCGGACGAGATCAGCCGCGATACCGTGCGGCTGAGGCAATCCCTGGATGAAGTCCTCAGATACCTGGACGGGGTGAAGAGCGATGAGTAACCGAGCCACACTTCCGATCGTCTCTTTATGCCTGGCCGTGTTCCTCGCGCAGGGATTGTGGGCTGCGCCCGCGGAGGAGGGTGCGTATCCGGCGGGCACCTTTGTGCGTAAGTGGCAGCTCTGCGGGCCGTTCCCGGTTGGCGACGTGCTGCAACCGGTGCTGGAAGACGAGCACCGGCTGGACCCCGCGGAGTCGAAGGATGTTCTGGGCGTGCCGTGGAAAGCGATTCGTTCGGAAACCGATGTCGTGAACCTGGAATCCGCCGCGGCGTTCGGCGCGCAGGACCGCGTGGCGGCCTTCGCGTTCGCGGAAATCCAGTCGGACGGCGAGGGCGATGTGATCCTCGGGCTCGGGAGCGACGATTCGGCGGTGGCGTGGTGGAACGGGAGGCAGGTGCTCGTGCAGGACGTGCTGCGCGGCACGCGCGCGGGAGAGGACCAGGTCCGCCTGCGCATGATCGAGGGACGGAATACGCTCCTGCTGAAGATCTACGATGCCGGCGGCGGCTGGAGTTTCGCGGCCGACCTGCGGAGCGCTTCGGACGACACCTGGGCCTGGCATGATGTGTTGCCGATGACCGGCGACGATTTTCTCGATCTCGTGCAGCGCACGTCGTTCGACTTCTATTGGCAGGCGGCGGATCCCGAAACGGGGCTGGTGCCCGACAGCGCGCCCGCGCGCGATGTGCCGAACCGCGCGCCCTGCAGCGTCGCCGCCGTCGGTTTCGGGCTCACGGCGATCTGCGTGGCGGACTCGCGCGGCTGGGTCGAGCGCGACGCGGCACGCGAGCGCGTGGTGCGCACGCTGAAGTTCCTGCACGACCAGGTGGAAGGCGAAAAAGGATTCTTCTATCACTTCGTGGACATGCGAACCGGCAAGCGCGCGCGGAAGAGCGAGCTGTCTTCCATTGATACCGCGCTGGGTCTCGCCGGCGTGCTGACCTGCAAGCAGTACTTCAACGATCCGGAGATCGCTTCGCTCGCCGACGCGCTGTACGCGCGGGTGGACTGGGCGTGGATGATGAACAACGGCGACACGCTTTCCATGGGCTGGACGCCGGAGTCCGGGTTCCTCGCCGCGCGCTGGAGCGCGTATTGCGAGCACATGATCCTGTACCTCCTCGCGATCGGTTCGCCCACGCACCCGATCCCGCCGGAAAGCTGGCACGCGTGGCGGCGCGACGCGATCACGTTCAACGGCATGACCTACATCCAGGGTGTTCCGCTCTTCCTGCACCAGTATTCCCATATCTGGGTGGATTTCCGCGGCCTGCGCGACGCCTACGCGGACTACTTCCGCAACAGCGCGCTTGCGACGATGGCGCACCGCGAGTTCTGCCTGGGCCTGCAGGACCGGTTTCCGCAATACACCGAGAATCTGTGGGGCGTCACCGCCTCGAAGGGCGCGAAGGGCTACATGGTCTGGGGCGGTCCACCGGAGGCGAAGAAGCATCCCATGGACGGCACGATCGTCCCGTGTGCCGCGGGCGGGTCCGTGGCGTTCGCGCCGGACCTCACGATCCCCGTGCTGCGCGAGATCTACGAGCACCATCGCGCGAAGGCGTGGGGCCGGTTCGGTTTCTACGACGCGTTCAACCCCGCGTCGGGTTGGAGCGCCTACGCGTATCTCGGCATAGATGTCGGGCCGACGATGCTGATGATCGAGAACCACCGCACGGGCCGTGTCTGGGAATGGTTCATGGACGAGCCGGCGATTGCAGAGGCCATGCGGAGAACCGGCTTCAAGCGGACCGGCGGCCGGCTGCAGAACGCCGATATCGAGTATCTGCGGAAGCTTACCAGGGAGACGTGGGATTGCATCGCGCATTTCGTCCATCCGGAGACGGGCCTGCCGTACGACTCCAGCGCGCGGCAGGAATTCACGTCGGTCTCGAACATCGGGCTCTACCTCGCCGCGCTGGCCGTTGCGCGGGACATGGGGTTCATTCCCGGCGCGGAAGCGCTGCGGCGCGCGGACAAAGTGCTCGCAAGCATTGAGAAATTCCCGGCCTGGCGGGGGTTCTGCCAGTGCTGGCACAGCGTCGAGAACTTGGCTCCGTCGCCGCACGACACCTGGGTTTCGGCGGTGGACAGCGGCAATTTCGCGATGGGACTCACCGTGGCCGCACAAGCGTTTCCCGAACTTGCGGAGCGCGCGCGCCGGTTGCGCGACGCGATGGATTGGGCTGCGTTGTATGACACGCGCACGAAGCAGTTCTACGGCGGATACGACATGAAGAAGCAAGGGGTCAACCCGGACTGGCACATTGACATGCTGGGTACCGACAGCCGCGCTGCGGCGTTCATGGCCATCGCGTCGGGCCGGGTCGGGGCGGAGTCCTGGGAGGCGATGTCGCGCGGGGTCGAGGAACGCTATCACGTGAAGTACCTGCTTCCCGGCTGGGTCGGCGGCGGCCTGTTCATGCAGTATCTCACGGGCATCTTTCTCGGCGAACGGCACAGCCTGGCGGGGCGTTCCGCCGCGAACTTCGCCTACGCGAACATGCGGCACGCGGACGAGAAGGCCCTGCCGGCTTGGGGCTGGTCGTCGTGCGCCGATCCGGACGGCGGATACATCGGGTGGGGCAAGCTGCGGGACGAAGTCGTCACGCCGCACGCGTCCGTGCTGGCCATCGAGGACTTCCCGGAGGAAGTGCTGCAGAACCTGTACGAACTGCAGCGGTTGGGCGCGCGCGTGCCGTGGAAGGAAGCGGGACGCGACCGCGCGTTCGGGTTCCGGGACAGCATCCGGCTGACGGACCGCAAGGTCTCCGCGGAGTACCTCGTTCTGGATCAGGCCATGCTGTTCCTCTCGCTCGCCAATTTCCTCGAGGACGGCGTGGTGCGTCGCTACTTTCATGCCGACGAGAGCGTGCAGGCGGCGGTGACCGCCATTCCGGAACTCGCGGAGCCGGAAGGGGGACCGCGCGTTTCCATTTGTGAACCCGGGCTGGGCGCCGTGTCCGCGGCCGCGCGGGGAGACCGGCAGCTCGTCGTGTCAAAGCTGAAACAGCCCGTGACGGTGGACGGCGATCTGGCCGACTGGCCGGGCGGCGTGGTTGCGGCGCTGCGGTATCCGGAACACAGCGAAATCGGGATACCCCTGACCGGGACGAACTTCGGCGGAACCTTCCGGTTCGGATGGGACGCGGACAACCTTTACATCGGCACGGAGGTCGAGGATGACGACTTGGTCTGTTCGCGTCCGCCCCAGACGATGTACGAGGACGATTTGATCGAGCTGTTCTTCGATCCGATGAACGACGGCTTCATCTGGGGGAACCAGGCGGATGTGCAAATGGGATTGAGTCCCGCCGGCCCCGCGAGGAAGCCGCAGGTTTACGCATGGTTCCAGAACAAGGTGCCCTCCGGGGTGGAGGTCGCCGCTCGCACCGACGACTCGGGGCCGCGCGCGCGATACGCCATCGAGGCGCGCATTCCCTGGAGCGCCCTCGGACTGGAATCCATGTCCGCGGGGCGGGAGATCGCGGTGTCTTTCGCGATCCATACGGTGAACAAGGCGCGCGACGCGTCCGCCAAGATCAACTGGTCCTACCGGGAAGACGCGGAAGGCATCCACCTCGGACGCTTCACGCTTGTCGAATGACCTGCGCGGCGCGGGACGAAGCCCGCGCCGCGCAGCATACGCAGATCACTCGATGGGGACGAGGATTTCGGTCAGCAGATCGGCCGGCTTCGTCTTGCTTCCGTCGTTCAGGTACTTCTCGAAGCAGGTGCTGTCCCGCAGTTTCACGCCGCTTTGCGGCGCCCACTGGGCGTAGATTCGCCGGTAGAGCTCATGAAGTCCGGTGTACGGACCCTTGTGAAGAAACACGGCGTACTTGCCGCCCGCGATTTTCTGCACTCCGAGTTCGCCTTCCGGTTTCACTTCCTTTCGCACCGAGATGCAGGCGTCGTAGCGGAGCTTGTCTTCCGGCGTCACGTCCGGGTCGTCGTGTCCGATGCCGATGAACTCGGCATCCTGCTCCACCAATCCCTTTGGAAACGCGATCCGGCACACCGCGGCCCACGCGTCTTCGGCGCTCTTCAGGTACCGGCCGGTTTTGCGGACATACACCACCGTGGTCTCGGGTCTTGATCGGATCTCGGGCTGCATGGGAACCTCCTTGGGGTTGTTTTCGATCATCATCGGGCTTGAGAAGAAGACGGGCTTCCTGGCCTTCTGGAAGCGGGTGGGCGACGCGCGGAAGTGCCGCTTGAAGGCCTTGTTGAATGCGCCGGGCGTTTCGTAGCCCGCCGTGAGCGCGATGTCGGTGATGGATTGCGCGGTGTGGCACAGCCGGTGCGCGGCCAGTTCCAGCCGCAACCGGCGCACATGCGCGCTGACGGGCTCGCCCACGTAGGCGGCGAAGATGCGATGAAAGTGAAACGGGGAAAAGCAGGCGACCTCCGCAAGGCGGTCGAGGTTCAACGGTTCGTCGAGGTGCCGGCGGATGTGATCCAGCACGCGGTTCATCCGCTCGTGGTAATCCTGGATCGTGTTGTTGCGCGCGGCCATGTTTGAAGGGTCTCCGTTATCGTCGGCTACCACTCTACACGACCGGTCCGCCGTCCGCTTCTCCGTTCTTGCTGAAATACGGGAGGGACGGCTCGACGGAGTCTCGCCCTCCATGGGAGAAGGTGCAGTCATGTTTTTGTGGAGGGCGAGCGTCTCGCGAGCCGATAACTCAAGACGCTCTACTCAAAGATGACCGTCTTGTTGTTGTAGACGAGGATCTTGTTCTCGATGTGCCACCAGATCGCGCGGGAGAGCACGATGCGTTCGAGATCCTTGCCTTTGCGAATCAGGTCTTCGAGCGAATCCTTGTGGCTCACGCGGATGATGTCCTGCTCGATGATCGGGCCGGTGTCGAGTTCGGAGGTGACGTAGTGGCTGGTGGCCCCGATGATCTTCACGCCGCGCGCGTGGGCCGAATGATACGGCTTCGCGCCGGGAAATGCGGGCAGGAACGAATGGTGGATATTGATGATGCGGCTGGGGTAGCGCGCGACGAAGTCCGGCGACAGGATCTGCATGTAACGCGCGAGTACGACGAGATCCGCGCGCTCGCGTTTCAGCAGGTCCAGGATACTGCGTTCCTGATCGGGCTTGTTGTCCTTGCCGACGGGCAGCGTGTGGTAGGGGATGCCGAACTGTTTCGCGACCGGTTCGAGCGTGGGGTGGTTGCTGATCACCACCGGCACTTCAACCTGCCACTCGCCGGACTGGACGCGGGAGAGGATGTCGTACAGGCAGTGGGATTCCTTGGAAACCAACACGGCCATGCGCGGCACGGCGTCCGAGAAATGCAGTTCCCAGTGCATCTTGAATTCGTCGGCCACCGGTTGAAAGTGGCGCGCGATGTCCTGGTGGGGGATCGCGAAGCCGGCTTCCTCCCACTCGACGCGCATGAAGAAGACGTTCTGCTGGAGGTCCACGTGCTGGTCGAGGTGGATGATATTTCCGTTGTGCTTCGCAAGAAACGAGGTGACGGCCGCGACGATCCCCTTGCGGTCGGGACAGAAGATCAGGAGGATGATCGAGCGCCGCGAGTCCGTGTTCATGCGGGTATGTATACGCCATCTTCGGGCTTCAAACAAGCGCGGGCCTGCGGTAGAAGCCTTGGAGGAAGGGCCACGCCTTGTCAGGCGCGGCCACGGACTTTCTATCGGAGGGATGCGTTATGGAATGCCGAAAAGCCGCGAACATGAAGAACTGCAACTGCAGCTATCCGGGTTGCTCGAAGAAGGGCGTCTGCTGCGAATGCCTTCGGTATCACCTTGATATGCGTCAATTGCCCGCCTGCTGCTTCCCGGACAACGTGGAACGCACCTACGACCGGAGTTTCGAGCGTTTTGCGGCGTTGGTGAACGCCGGTTCGGTGTAAGCCCGTTCCGGGGTCAGGGAGGGCAGCGGCTCGCTGCCCGGGTTGAACCATCCACGACCCATGCCCTTTTCTCCTCCATGGGTTGCAGTCGTGCTCCACATCATGTAATGAATACACAAAGTCTTTTTAGGGTTTTGTGGGAAATGAACGAACGCTTGAAGGGAATAGTGGTGCAAGACGACGAACGCATCACTTTGCGGGACAGCCTGCCGCTGTTGATCATGCACTTGGGCTGTTTCGGCGTGTTGTGGGTTGGGGTCAGTCGAGCGGCGGTGATCGCGGCAGTGGTCCTCTATTTCCTTCGCGTTTTCGCTCTGACGGGCGGGTATCACCGGTATTTCTCGCACAACGCATTCAAGACGAGCCGGGCATTCCAGTTCCTCCTTGCGTTCATCGGGGGCGCGGCGGCGCAGCGTGGACCGCTCTGGTGGGCGTCGCATCACCGGCTGCATCACCAGCATCCCGATTCGGAAAGCGACATCCATTCGCCCAGCCGGCGCGGATTCTGGTGGGCGCATGTCGGATGGTTGCTGTGCCCGAAGTATGCCAGGACGGATATGGATCGCGTGAAGGACTTCGCGAAGTATCCGGAGATTCGTTTCCTCGACCGGCATGTCTACTTCGCGCCGATAACGCTTGCGCTGGTTCTCTACGGGTTGGGCGCATGGTTTGAACGCGCGCGTCCGGCCTGGGACACGTCGGGATGGCAGATGGTGGTATGGGGTTTCTTCATCAGCACCGTGCTGGTCTACCACGTCACCTTCTGCATCAACTCGCTGATGCACATCATCGGAAACCGGCGTTTCCAGACCAACGACACGAGCCGCAACAACTTCGTCCTGGCCCTGCTGAGCATGGGGGAGGGCTGGCACAACAACCACCATCGTTACGCGGCCAGCGTGAGGCAGGGGTTCTTCTGGTGGGAAGTGGACTTGACGTATTACGTGCTGCGCCTGCTGGCCTTGCCGCGGATCGTGTGGGACCTGCGCGAGCCGTCGGCGCGGGTGTTGGAGGAGGCGGGCGCAAGGCGCGTCGCGCAACAGGGGTGAATATGCTGATTGCCGGGTGGAGTGGAATAGCCCTGCTGTTTGCTCTTCTTTGGGTAACCCAAAGGAGAACCGGCAACGCGGGCATTGTGGACATTGGCTGGGCGGGCAGCATTGGATTGCTGGTCCTGTACTACGCGATGATTCTTCCCTATCCGGTGTCGCGCCGCGCGCTGGTGGCCGTGTTGGCGTGCGCCTGGTCCTTCCGTCTCGCCTCATACCTGTTCCGGCGCAACGTGGGGAAGCCGGAGGACGGCCGCTACAAGGATCTGCGCGAAAGCTGGGGGGCGTCGGCGCAATGGAAGCTTTTCGTTTTCTTCGAATTGCAGGCGCTGACCGTGATCTTGCTTTCCCTTCCGGCGCTGGTGGCGATGAGGAATCCAAATCCCTCGAACGCATGGAGTGTTTCCGCGGTGCTCCTGCTGATCCTTTCCGTCGGCGGCGAAACGCTGGCTGACATGCAGCTCGCGCGGTTCAAGTCGAATCCCGCGAATCGCGGGAGGACTTGCCGCGCCGGGCTTTGGGGGTACTCGCGGCATCCGAACTACTTCTTCGAGTGGCTGCACTGGTGGGTGTACGTGCTGCTGGCGATCGGCTCGCCGTGGGTTTGGGCGACGTGGCTCGCGCCAGCGGCGATGCTGTACGTTCTGGTGAAAGCGACGGGGATTCCGGCGACCGAGGCGCAGGCCGTGGCCACGCGGGGCGACGACTACAGGGAATATCAACGCACGACCAGCGCGTTCGTGCCGTGGTTTCCGAAGAAGGGGTGAAAATGAACAAGGCTCTTCGGCTGGTTGAACAGGGGAAGGTGCCGGATTTCGTGGTGCGCTGGGGCATCCGGCGCTTGCTCGCCGAACGTCTGCGCATCGAGGACAAGGGCGGCGCGGAGGCGAATGCGCAGGCGCTGCAGAAATATATCGAAGGGTTGAAGAAGAGTCCGGTCGCGATCGCCGTCGACAAGGCCAACGAACAGCATTACGAAGTCCCCGCGGGTTTCTACCTCAAGGCGCTCGGGCCGCGGCTGAAATACAGTTGTTGCTGGTGGACCCCGGAGACCGATTCGCTCAAGAAGGCCGAGGATACGATGCTGGCGCTCACGTGCGAGCGCGCCCAGCTCGCGGACGGCATGGATGTGTTGGAGCTGGGCTGCGGCTGGGGTTCGCTCACGCTCTGGATGGCCGAAGAGTATCCGAATTCGCGCATCACGGCGGTGTCGAATTCGCGCACGCAGCGGGAGTTCATCATCGCGCGCGGCCGCGAACGGGGCCTGGCGAACATCGAAGTGATCACGGCGGACATGAACGAGTTCCGGGCGCCGGGCGTGTACGACCGCGTGGTATCGGTCGAAATGTTCGAGCACATGCGCAACTACGAGGAGTTGATGGCGCGCATCGCGTCCTGGCTCAAGCCCGGCGGAAAGCTGTTCGTGCACATCTTCACGCACCGGTTCCTGGCGTACCTCTTCGAGGTGCGCGATGCGTCCGACTGGATGAGCCGTTTCTTCTTCACCGGGGGCCAGATGCCGTCGGACGACCTGCTGCTGTATTTCCAGCGCGACCTGTTGATCGAGGATCACTGGTGCGTCAACGGGCGGCATTACACGAAGACGTTGCTCGCGTGGTTGGCCAACATGGACGCCGCGAAAGAGGAGTTGATGGAAATCATGCGGCAGGTGTACGGGGAGAATGACGCGAATCTCTGGTTCGTGCGCTGGCGCATCTTCATGCTGGCGTGCGCCGAGTTGTTCGGCTATCGCGGCGGCGAGGAATGGCTGGTCAGCCACTATCGCTTTGTGAAACGATGACGGGGGTCACGGGGCGCGGCTGTCCACGCCGCGTTCGAGTTCCCCGTGCTTTCGCAACTCGCGTTTCATGATCTTTCCGGCCGCGTTCTTCGGCAGGTCCGCCAGGAAATGCACCTTGCGCGGGACCTCGTGCCGGCCAAGGCTGTCGAGGCAGAACTGCCGGATCTCGGCCGCGGTGGCGATCCTTTCCGGCTTCAATGACACATAGGCGACGGGAATCTCTCCGTGCAGGTCGTGGGGCTCGCCGATCACGGCGGCTTCCCGGATTGCGGGGTGGCGGTAGAGCACTTCCTCCACCATGCGCGGGTACACGTTCATGCCGTTGACGATGACCATGTCCTTCTTGCGGTCCACGATGCTGAAGTAGCCGTCCTCGTCGCGAGTCCCGAGATCGCCGGTCCGGAACCATTCGCCGAAGAACGCCTCGGCGGTGTCGGCGGGCAGATTCCAATATCCTTTCATTACGTTAGGGCCGCGCACGCAGATTTCCCCGATCTGGCCGTCGGGCAGTTCCTGCCCGCGGTCGTCGAGGATGCACATCTCCACGAGCGGAAGGGGAAGCCCGATCGTCGCGGGTTTGCGCCGGCCGCCGATCGGATTCACGCTGGTGCAGGGCGAGCACTCGGTCGGGCCGTCCCCCTCGTGGATGGCGACGCCGAATCGTTCCTCGAACTGCCGCATGACCTCGACGGGCATCGCCGCGCCGCCGGCGATGGCGTACTTGAGCCGGGCGACCTTGGCTGTGTATTCGTCCGGGAGCCGGAGCAGGACGTTGTACATGCTCGGGACGGCCATCAGGTGCGTGACGCCTTCTTTCTCGATCGTATCGGCGGCCTGCACGGGGTCGAACTTCGGAACCGGCACCAGGGTGCATCCGTGGAGCAGGGGGGCGAGCATGCACGCCGTGGCGGCGAAGGCGTGGAACATCGGCAGCACGACGATGAACACGTCCTTGCCCGGCTCGAATTGCAGCGCGCGCATGATGCTGTACGTGTTGGCCGCCAGGTTGCGGTGGGTAAGCATTGCGCCCTTGGGCCGGCCGGTGGTTCCGGAGGTGTAGAGAATGGCGAGCAGGTCGTTCGCCGGGTCAACCGCCATGTCGGGTGGGGAGCCCGGGCCGGTCAGCAGGTCCTGGAAGAGGAGATCGTTTTCGGCGGCCTTGTTCGTTCCGATGCATACGCGGAGCGCGACGGTTGGTGCCGATGTCCCCATGGCCGTCACCGCCGCCGCGAAGGCCTCGAAATAGCAGAGCGCTTTCGCGCCTGCGTCGGAGAGAATGAAGGCCACCTCTTTCGGGTTGAGGAGCAAGTTCACGGGCACGACGGTTGCGCCGGCCTTGGCGATGCCGAGGTAGGCGATGACGAACGCATCCGAGTTGACGCAGTACAACCCGACGCGATCTCCCTTGCTGATGCCGCGCGCCGCGAGCGCGGCGGCGAATCGGTCGCTCAGCGCGTCCAGCGTGGCGTAGTCCAGCATGCGACCCGCGAAAACGATGGCCCGGTTGTGCGGATAGCGTTTCGCGCTTTCGCGGAACAGGTCGGTGATGCTGCGGTTCGACGGCCACGAACTCGTATCGCTCATCGCAGGTCCTCCGGATGCAGCCCGTTGATAGCAGACGCGGCGTGGATGCGCAAGCCACAGAGGAGCGGGGAGTCCGTGCTTGGCACGGGGCGATGGAAACGGCATCCTGCGGGCATGACGAACCCTGCGCGCAAGCGTCCGGACTGGGACACCTACTTTATGGATATCGCCCACGTGGTGGCGCGGCGCAGCAATTGCCGGCGCCGGCAGGTGGCGGCGATCATTGTGCTGGACAAGCGCATCATCTCGACCGGCTACAACGGCACGCCGCGGAGCATCCGGAACTGCTTTGACGGCGGGTGTCCGCGCTGTGCGAGCGACACGGCCTCCGGCTCGAACCTGGGCGACTGCATCTGCGCGCATGCGGAAGAGAACGCGATCGTCCAGGCGGCGTACCACGGCATCGGCGTGCGGGGCGGCGTTCTGTATTGCACGATCAGTCCGTGTTTGATGTGCGCGAAGATGATCGTGAACGCGGGGCTCATCGAGGTCGTGTACGAGCACGAGTATCATTTCTCTGTGCA
>JAKJGV010000073.1:7549-10975 GCA_022704185.1 Verrucomicrobiota bacterium | reverse complement strand
TGGGGGTTCATGCCGTGCGAGACGAAGTGGGGATGCCCGTCGCGGGCGGCCGCCCAGTCCACGCGCTCGAAGATCAGCCGGGCCAGGTTCGCGATCTCCGGGTCGCGGAAGTATTCCACGGCGGTGATCATGCCGGCGAGCAGCAGCGCGGTGTCTATGGTGGATATCTCGGTGCCCGACGCATCGCGGCCCGTGTGCATGTTGACGAAGTGGGGGAAGAATCCGCGCACGTTGCGCACCGGGCCGTGCGCGAACGTTTTCAGCGTGGCGACGACGCGCTCGCGCGCTTCGTCCCGCGGAACCCATCCGCGCTCGGCTCCGATGACGTAGGCCGAGAGGCCGAACCCCACGGCGGCGACGGAGGCGAGCACGGCGTCTTCGCTGGAGTCGAAATTGCGGCCCCGGTCGCGCGTGAGCCCGTTGCTCGGATGGCTTTCGTACCAGAAGTAGTAGAACGAGCGGCGCGCGACCAAATCCAGGAACTCGTCGTCGGTCATGCTCGCCGAGTTCGTGGGGTCCCTCGCGGCCTCGGCGAGCAACCGCTCGGCGATCTCGCGTTCCCGCGCCTCCCACGGCGATTGCGCCGGATGGCGGAACCCGATGAGGCTGTTGGTGGGCGGCGTGCCTTCGGCCACGCCGAAGACATCCACTTCGTAGATCGAGTTTCCCCATTTCGTGTCGCGTCGCTCGCACGCGATGCGGAGACCGAGCGCGGCGATGGGCTTGGGGAAGCTCAGTTCATCCGTGGACCCGACGGCGTCCTTCCGGCTGGCCACGGGGATCCAGCTCTGTTGATTGCTCAAGAGTTCCACGGAGAAGTCGGCTGCGCGCGCCTTCTCCCAGTGGATCTTGATTTCCCGTATTCCGACCGGCCGGTCGAAGTAGCCTTCGAGGCGTTCCTTGTCGCGGTCTACGCTGGCCCATCGGGTGCGCATGCTGCCGTCGAACGCCATCTCGGCGGAGAACTTGGCGCCGGACCGCGAGGACGAGCGGGCGCGAACGATGAACGGCTTCAGGTCGCCTTCATACACGGTGGACTTGTAGGTTTTGGCGGCGGGCGCGGCAGCGGAGGGATAAGGTTCTGCTGCGACTTCCGTTTCGAGCGCTTCCTCGTATTCGGATTCGGGTACAGACTTCGGCTTCTCGCGCCGGGATTCGCGGGAACTGGGCACGCCGCAGCCGGCGGCGAGAAGGAGCGCGGCAAGACCGGCAAGTTTCCAGTTTCGAGTTTCAGACTTCAAGAGGGGCTTCCTCTCCAAGTGAAGAGAAAACCCCTCTGCGCCTGATCCGTAAAGACCTTGCTGAGAGCGTTCTCAGTGCTGCTGGAGGGTCATCGGGTTGAAGCGGTTCTTCGCGAAGATGTACCACGCCGCAACGGAGGCGAATCCCCGGTTCATGTCCACCCATTCGTAGTTCCCCTCGTTTTTGGCGACATAGGGAATGGCGTGGGTGACATGGCCGTTGATGACCCGCTCGATGATGAAGGGGTCGAGCTGGTTCGCGTAGAAGTAGCCCCGCTGCGGGTTGCCCGCGGAGATGTACGCGCAGGCGATGTGGCCGACTCCGTCCAGCCATGAATTGGTGACGTGCAGGTCGGCGTGGTCGTACAGGCCCATGACCGGCTGTCCTTTCACGTCCAGAACCTTGCGGTAGCGGAGATCGAAGTCCGGGATGTCGAGGAGATGCAGGTAGTCCGGGCCGTATGCGAGCGTGCGCCACGTGTAGAGATCGAGGGGGAGGCTCCTGCCGCGCAGCACGCGATCGAGCCAGGTCTTGATCTTCTCGGCCACATCCGGCCGCCCGTACAACTTCATCACGGCGTAGGCGTCAATGTTGCCCTCCTGATGTCCGAAGTCCTCGTGCAGCCTGGAATCGCCGGCGCGCCACCCGTGTCCGATGTATCCGCCGGGGCCGTCCTTGGCGTCCGTGTACCAGTTCAGCATCAGGTCGAGCAGCAGTCCGCGGATCTCCGCGTAGCGTTCCGGGCCGTGAAGCTGCTCGTGATGCTTGTACGCGAACATCAGCCAGGCCATGTCGCCCATCCACCGGTCGCTCGGATGGCGAATATGATACGCACGGTCACCGCCTTCATTCCGCAGCGCGACGGCCTGGAAGAAGCCGCGCGCATCGCCCTTGTAGAAGAAGTTCTGAAGTTTCGGATCCTCGTTGGAGCGATCCGTGGCGTGGGCATAGAAATCGAGGATTCGTTCCGCGCGTTCGCGTTCGCCTTTCACGAGGAAGGCCATCGCGACCAGCGCGTTGTTGAACGTCTGCGCTTCGTTGCATTCCATGGAAGGCACCAACTGACGCTCCGGCGAGAAGGTGTCCTGGACGACCTTGAGCCATTCCAGCACGAGCGGGTCCTCGGGGATCAGCTCCGCCGCTCGCCGTTGGCGGAAGCCGATGCCGGGCAAGTCGCGGTCGGGATCCAGTATCGCGCCGCCCGGGGGAAGCATCGTGTGCGTTCCGGGCCGGCCCAATCCCTGCACGTCCAGCCAAAGGGTCCCGGACCCTTGCTGCGAGACGGCGACTTGCAGCCGCGCGAGTTTCTCGAAATCATCGCCCGTTCCGCCCCACCAGTATTCGGTGTTATAGGGATAAATCACGAGCGGGGTCCACGTGCGGAAGCTGTTCTCCAGCGGCATGCGCGTGCCGAACACCGAACCCCTCGTATCCACGAGCTTGAGCTCGAGCTGTCCGGTCCCCTCCGACTTGATCTTCATCACGATGGGAATGTGGTCGGCGACGGGTTCGTCGAGTTCGTGGCTGAGCTCGACCCAGCCGTGGCCGCCGCCAAGCTGGTAGTCGAGTTTGAGGACCCGCGTGCTGTCCGTATCCTCGGCCGTGAGACGGCCTTTGCTCTCCGCGCTGATATTCGTAGTCCAGAGCGCCGGGTCGTTCCACGCGCCGACCGGCGGCGCGGGCCGACGAATGGCGCAACCGCTCAGCAAACCAACAACCACAACGCACATCGAGCCATCCAAGAGACGGACTGTAAGCGATTTCATGTCGCGCCTTGTATCAATTATCTAAAAATTAGTCAATAGTTGGAGCAAGGTCAGCCGATATATCGCATCGCAAATTCGCGCACTCGTGCCGCGAGCAGTTCCGGCTCGCGGGCGATGGATTCCTCGACGGACATCCCGGGTTCACGCAGCTGCAGCGCCGCTGCAATGCCCGCGCGCCGCCATTCGTCTTCCGTCAGCTTCACCGTTCCCGCGATCACCGCGATCCGGGTTTTGGTCTTCTCTGTCACGCGGAGAATGCCGGAGATGACCTTGCCGCAGAGCGATTGCGAATCGAAAGAACCTTCGCCCGTCACGACCCAGTCGGCGGTTTCCATTTCGTGATCGAACCCGGTTGCGGCGATGACGGTGTCGATCCCCGAGACCAGGCGGGCGCTGAGAAACGCCGCCGCGCCCGCGG
>JAKJGV010000073.1:0-7515 GCA_022704185.1 Verrucomicrobiota bacterium | reverse complement strand
AATTTCGGCGATGTCTTTTCCGAGTTGTGCCTTCACGAGCTTCGCGAGGTGGGCGAGGCCCGATTCCAGGCGCTCGACCATTTCCGGCGTCGCGCCCTTCTGCGGGCTGAACATGCGCGCCGCGCCCCGTTCGCCGCATAACGGATTGTCCACGTCGCAAAGCACTTCCGCGGGAGGCCACTGCGGGTTCGCCGGCGGGAGAATCTTCTCGATCCGCTTCAACTCGCCGCCGCCGGGCCCGATTTCGGCGCCGTCGCGATCGAGGAATTTCCAGCCGACTGCCATGGCCGCACCGACTCCGCCGTCCACGGTCGCGCTGCCGCCGACTGCGAGCCAGAGCTTCTTCGCGCCTGCGCGGAGCGCATGCGCGAGCAGTTGGCCGGTCCCATACGTCGTGGTGAGCAGCGGGTTGCGACGATTCCCCGGCACCAGCGGCAGACCGCTCGACTTGGCCATCTCGATGAGCGCAAGGCCCCGGTCCTCGAACCATGCATATCCGGAGTCCACCTCTTGGTCGGGCAACGGCCCCATCGTTCTAACGGGCACCCACGTGCCGCGCATGGCCCCCATCATCGCGTCAGCCGTCCCTTCGCCGCCGTCGCCCAGAGGCAACGCGACGCACATCACGTCCGGCCGCAGCCGGGCGATCGCGGCGCATGCTTCCCCGCAGGCGGTTCGCGCGCTCATACCGCCCTTGAACGAATCGAAGCTGAAAACGATCTTCATAGTGGAGAAGTTATCCGTTAATTGTTATCGGTTGTCGGGGGAACAACAAGTTTCGAGTTTCCAGTTTCAAGTTTCGATCCGGCGAGAATCCGGGTATATTTGGCAAAATGCATGCCGTGAAAACTCCGATCCGCCTTGTTTGCCTGGATTTTGACGGCACCGCCGTGGACTATGACGGGGAGCATGCGTTCATCCACCCGTTGATGGCGGACCTCCTCAACCGGCTCCCCGAGCGCAAGATCAGGTGGTGCGTGAACAGCGGACGGTCCGTGGACGATCAGCGCAGGATCATCCGGCTTTCGCAGGCGAGGGGACTCGAACATCCGCCGTGTGCCTTGCTGTGCAGCGAGGCGTTCATCTTCCGCGAGGACCGGGGCGAGTACGTTTCCAGCGAGCCGTGGAACTCGCACGCATGGATCCTTCTCCGGCGCTTTCACGAGCGCGTGCAGCGGGCGATCGCGCCGCGTCTTGAAGACTGGAAGGAACGGTACACGCCGGATGTGCGGATCGGCGAAGGGTTCACCGTATTCTGCGTATCCACGGAAGACGGCGGGGCGGATCGCTTCTCCGCGGAGCTGGCCGCGGCGGTGTCCGGGATCCCGCACATGGAGATCACGCGCAACGGGGGTTGGGTGGTGGTGCTTCCCGATCAACTGGGGAAGGGCAACGTGTTGAAGCATTTCTACCGCGAGATTCGCGGCTCGCGAGAGAGCACGCTGGCCATCGGCGACCACCTGAACGATGTGAGCATGCTGAACGGCAAGGCGGCGAAATGGGTCGGGTGTCCGGGGGATGCCGAACCCGCGGTGCTCGAAACGGTCCGCGGGGCCGGCGGTCACGTGGCGTCCGTCGCCGGGCCGGAGGGGACGGCGGAGGTGATCCGCCGTCTCGTGTTTGAGAATGCCTAGAAGCCCGCGCGGTTATTCGGGAATCCGCGATATCCAAGCTTGTCCGGCCGTTGTATATTACTATATACATGAAGCTCCGCGCTTTTGTTTCGTATTCAGTTAATCGAACGTGATGGCAACCAACGAGGGCAGTCGAATGAAGGCATACCTGTTTGCAGTTCTCGCCGTGATTCTCTGCGCGTTTGCCGCGCAGGGGAATCTCTTGAGCGACCCCAGTCTTGAAACCAATGACGTCTGGACCGCGTATGGCAATGCGGGATTGGTACAGACCTGGGCCCGGCGTGTGGGCCAGCACGGCGCCGCATTGTGGGGGTGGGATCCTGCAGCGAGTGGCGGCATTCATCAGGACGTGGTATGTCCGGGGCCCGGCACGTATACGTTTACGATGTATGTGCGGGCGGAAACGAACTTCAACCCGTCCAGCATCGAAGTGAAGCTGGAAGGATTCGACCCCGGCGGCGTGGACAAGTCGGAGACCGATGTGTCCATGAATTGGTCCACCCTCGCGCGTGACAACAAGTGGCATCACATCTACGTGACCGCCACCTTCACGAACGTCTTGACCGCCTACATTCGGCCGGTCTTCTATGCCGCGTGGAACGGTTCGAGCATCGGCAACGATGCCTTCCAGTTGGACGACGCGTCACTTTACACCGGCGTCTACACCGGGTCGCCTCTTGCCAACATCGGCTTTGACGAGCCGAACGTGGAGGATTGGGAAAGCAAGATATGGGAAGCCAACACGTGGGATCATTGGACATACAGGTCATGGGCCAGGCGCTCCGGAACGCTGGGCATCGTCATGGAGGGATGGAACTGGGATGACAATCCTCCGACCGGTCTTGTGAATCGCATCAGCCAGCCGGTCACGGGTGTCACGACCGGCGATTACACGCTTTCCGTCTGGATGCTGAGAGAAACCAATCACAAGTTGAACAGCGCCATGCTGCGCATGGAATTCTTTGACGCTTCGTGCTCCAACAAGGTCCAGAGCGATGTGACGGCGAACCTGACGGTGCCGGCCGATGGAACGTGGCACGAGTACTACCTCGTCGGGTCGGTGACCAGCCCCGCGATCTACGAGGTCCGTCCCACCATCCAGGTGGGGTGGGATCGCGTCACGAACGCGGATCCCCGGTCGGCATTCATTGACGACGCGAGGTTCTTCAAGGGAGCCCATGACGGGTACTCGGTGGAGACGGATTGGGCTTATCATTCGGGAGTGGGCCGGAATGCGAGGTTGGAAAACGTGCCGGGCGCAGGGGCCCTCGGGCCGTTCCTTCAGGTCAACTATGCGACAAAAACCAACACGTTCTACGTGTTGACCGACGTCGGCGAACTGGCGAAGTACGAGGGAGAAAACGCGGCCGTCGGGATTCGCACTTCGTGGCAGCGGCCGGACGATTCAACCTGGATGGACACCAACGAGTGGTTCACGCTGGCCGGAACGGCCGAGATTCCGAATAGCGACCCGTTCCATGGCCTGCCCGTCGCGGGCACGAAGACCGTGGATGTGTGGAAGTACGAGATGCCGCATCCGCGCACGGTGGGCGGGGTGTTGTACACGAATCCTGTCCGCGTCTATTACGCGCCTTTCATCAAGTCCACAAACGCGATCTTTGAAACGGATCGGCAGTACCTCTTGATGAAGAACGGGGCGGCGACCAACAACATTGACCAGACTTACGGGCCGACGCCTTACGACCGCGATTACTACATTGATGTCTACAAGCCGCCGACATGGGGCGTGTTCACGAACGGCGGCTTCGAGGATCCGGCGGGTGTGGGCGTGCTGTCGCTGGCAGCTTCCGGGTGGTATGGCATCGGTGGTCTGGAGCGTTCGGACTGGGGACAGAGAACCGGCGCCCGTGCTTTGCTCTTCTACGCCTGGGATTGGAACAGCAGTATCCGGACGTACCAGGATGTGGCGACGACCGGTGGCGTGTTCAGCTTCTCCAGCGGCGTCAAGGTGGAAGGCGGGCTGACCAATGTGCCGGCGCTGAGCCTGCGCATGGAGTGGTACACGACAAACGATGTCCTCGTCCAGGTGGACGAGCGGTCGCTGCTGGACATTCCGCGAAACTTCCAGTGGTACGGGGATGCGGTGGTGGGAGCCTGCCATGCGGAAGGACTCGGCTATGTCCGGCTCTCCATGCAGGGCGAGTTCGGCATCAGCGACGTCAATGGCCGAGCGCTTCAATTCGACGACGCGCGGTTCATCCCGGTGCTCGATCAGCTTGACAACGCCGGGTTCGAGGTCGAACTGACCAACTCCTCGTGGATCAGCAGCGGATACCCCGGGCGCGATACGTGGGCCGCGCGGTCCGGCACGTACGGGGGTTTCTTCCCGACATGGGATCCCGGCGCCGCGGCGCTCTTCCAGGACATCACGACTACCGGCGGCACGTACGAATTCTCCATGTACATGCAAATCCAGTCGGGTTCCCAGCCGACGAAGCTTGAGCTGGCCATGCAGTGGTATGACAAGGACGGCACCCTCGTTCAGGAGAATGTGCAGGATATCCTTGCCCTGAACGTGCCGAAGAGCACGGTCTGGAACCGCTTTGGCGTGGTGGGTGCCTGCTACGAGGAGAACCTGAGTCACGTCCGCTTCATTGTCCGCGCGGAATACGATGACGGCACGGAAGAATTCAACGAGTCCATCATGTTCGACGACATCAGCGTGGTGCCGCTGCGGACGGAGATGGAGAACGGCGGGTTCGAGATCGGCAACTGGACGGACATCCGCGAGTGGTACGGCATTCCGCAGTATCTCGTGGAGGCTCACGAGTGGGCATGGCACACCGGCTCGAACGGCGTGGCCTTCCACGGATGGGAAACCGCTTTGCCCGGATACAATGCGGTCCTCATGCAACCGGTCGCGGCTGAAACCGGCACGTATACCTTCGCGGTCTGGATCAAGCGGGAGGCCGACTTCCTCATGACGGACGCGGAACTGCGGCTGGAATGGTACAGCGGGGACTACCCGACCAAGGTGCAGGCCGATACCGTCGCGACCATCGCGCCGCCGAACGACGGGGTCTGGCGCCAGTATGCCGTTACGGGTTCCTGCGACAACGCGGACCTGCGCATCGTGCTGCCTGTTGTGGCCGCGGATTGGACGGGCAATGCGGCGGGCGATCGTTCCTTTATGATGGACGACGCGGAGTTGATCTACACGAACGCGGCTTCGGATTACACCGACGGCATTCCGAACTGGTGGTGGGACAAGTACAGCATTCCGCAGGGCGAGCGTGTGGCCGCCGACGATCCGGATGTGGACGACTTCACCAATGAAGAGGAATATGCGGCGGACACCAATCCGACTGTTTGGAACGCGAGCCTGATCACGGTCGGAAGCATGAGCCGGACGGGCGTGGGCACCGCGTGGTCCACGAACAGCCGCACCTACTTCATCCTGTACAAGACCAACCTGGTGGAAGCCGGTGCATGGCTGCCGTACGGCGTGGAGCTTTCGGGCAACCCGGACGGAAGCGGTCTCTCGCTGACGGTGACCAACGACGGGACGATGCGGTTCTATCGCGTTGGCGTGAGGCCGTAAGTCCTGACGAAATCCAAGTGGAGTCGCGCCGCGGGTGCAAATCCGCGGCGCGGTTTCTTTATCCCTAGATCAAAGAGGACCGCGAGCCGCGGTCCCTCCCGAAGATGGCAATAACGATACGAATGATTCAGGGAGGGTCCGCCGCCGGCGGACCGAAGTACTCATCCCCACGCCGGCTAGAGTGCCAGCTCTTTCCGGAGCCCCTTCGCCGTCGGCCACGAAATGCGGATTTCGCCGCACTCCAGCCGCGCGTCGCCGTCTGAAACGAGCTTGATCGCGCGGTCCGGATGCCGCTTCTTTAAGATGTTTGCAAGACAAAGCGCCCGTTCCAACCCGTCGCCCCGGCCGTAGTTCCAGACCTCGTCCGGCTGCGCGGCACGCGAACCGTCATAGACGGATTCGTTGGGCATCGCGGACAGATGCTCGAGCACCTGCTGGTCCGCCATGTCCTTCGCCCCGGCGAGGCAGACGGGGTTGCGCTCCATCGCCGCCTTGAGGAACGGCGTCCAATCGGTTCGGCCCAGCTCGCGCGCGGCATAGAATGAAAGGTCGGCCACGCGATGGGTGGGCCGCAGCGACTCGAGAAGCGCCACGACCTGTTCACGGGTCATCTCGGGGGTCAGCCGGATCGGCGCGCTTTCCGCGAACTGTTTCGATCCGGCGTCCGGCAGGCGCGGCTCGAGATGCGTGAAACGGCAGATGTCCTCGACGATTTCAGCGGCCCGCGCGTTGTAGCATGTGAACTCGCGCGCCAGGCGCTGGCGGTCCTCCTCGCGGGCGAGGTCGAGCCGGTTCTCGCGGAAGAAGGCCTCGAACCTGTTCAGCGGGATGCGCCCGTCTATCGCCTGCGCGTAGTACTCGTCCTCGTCGATTTCCTCCAACAGCTTCTCGCGCGTCTGGTCGCTGACGAGGTACGAGCTGCCGTGCTCGTAGTGGTAGACGGTTTCCGCCGGGATGAACCGGCGCTTGCCGCCAACCTCGTGCATGATCTGGAAGCATTTCTGGAGCGGCGCGTTCTGGCGCAGGTAGTTGGCGAGGATCTCCATGTTGATTTCCGTGGTGAGGTAAGCCTGGAGCTGCCCGCAGAAATGGCGGTACGTGTCCGCGCGGATCGTGGCCTCCGGATACACCACGTGGATGTGACCCGTGTGGTGCGAGACGATGGTGACCTGCTCGTTGCGCAGCGCGCGCTGCGACTTGGCCGTGAGCTCGGTGCCGTTGAACCACATCTTCCTCGTCACGACGCGCCGGTTGTTCGTCAGGATCCCGTCCGCCACGTCCACAAAGTTCTGCGAATGCAGCGGGGTCGCCATGAGGTAGATCTGTTCGAGAGGCACGCGGCAGACCACAAAGAGCGCCGCGGCGTAGAGGCCGGAGAGCGACACGCATTCGCCGGCGCCGGTCCGGTAGCCGGGCTTGAAACGGAACGCGTCCATGGCCTCGACCGTCTCCGTCTTCCAGTACGGGATCGCGTTCGAATCGAACTTGTCGAGGCCGAAGTGCTTCCGGATTTCGATGTCGAAGTAGTACTTGTCGCCCTCGTAACCGAACAGCGCATTGCTCCGGCTGATGGTCTCCTTGTCCATGAATGGGGCGAAGCGGGCGAGTTCCTCCTGCTGGGTTGTCAACCCCCACGTCTCGAGGTCCAGGTTGAACTCGTAATGATCGATGATGAACTGTTTGAGTCGCAGCACGCGCCGGTACGGGGTCATCTTGTCCAGCTTGGCGAACCACGGATCGTCGCGCCACGCCCAGATCCTCGGCGACATGATGTTCGCGAGCACGAGGCTGTAGAGCAGCTCCGGGAACACGAAAATTTCCATGTCGGAAAGCGTAACCGCGGAGGTATACAGCTCCATTTGCCCGGCGGGTACGGCATCTGGAGGGGTGGATTGGCTCATGCCGTGAATATAGAGCGGCCCGCGCCGGACGTCCAACACGGAACGAGGCGGGGTGCGCACGGGGATATGAAGGCTTCCAATGGTTGGAAAAAGGTGCTAAGGATTTTCCAATCATTGGAAACATCCGGTTGCGCCGGACGCCCCGAAGGACTTCGTGGAATCGGAAAACCATAGCGAGCAAGCGCCATCCGAACTGATGCTGGATCTCAACTTCGTTCCGAGCTGGGCGCGGGAAACGCCGGGGCAGAACCCCTACGCGCACTTCGAGGGCGGCGCGAGGCGGGAGGAACGCGGAGGGCGCGGGGCTTATCGCCCGGGTGCGCCGTCACGGCGCCCGCCGGATCGCTCGGGCCGTCCGCCGCCGCGGGGCGGGGGGCCGCGCAGGGACCGCCATGAGCGCGCGGGCGGGGAGCGGCGG
>JAKJGV010000072.1 GCA_022704185.1 Verrucomicrobiota bacterium | reverse complement strand
TGCCGGAGGCGTACCCGCTGCTCGCGCGGTTGCGCGACGGGAGCGGGATCCAGGTGTTTCCGGGGTTTTTCGGCTACACGAAGCAGGGCGAGGTGGTGACGTTCCCGCGCGGCGGGTCGGACATCACGGGCGCGATCCTTGCGGCGGCGGTGAAGGCGGACGTGTACGAGAACTTCACGGACGTGGATTCCGTGTACGCGGTGGACCCGCGGCTCGTGCCGGACGCGAAGCCGATCACGCTGATGACGTATCGCGAGATGCGGGAACTGGCGTATGCCGGGTTCGGCGTGTTTCACGACGAGGCGATCGTGCCCGCGGTGCACGCGAAGGTGCCGATCTGCGTCAAGAACACGAACCGGCCGTCGGCGCCGGGAACGATGATCGTGCCGAAGCGCGAGTTCGCCGAGCACGGGGCGGTGGGGATTTCCAGCAGCGACGGCTTCACGATGATCTACGTGGACAAGTACCTGATGAACCGCGAGGTCGGGTTCGGCCGCCGGCTGCTGCAGATCCTGGAGGACGAAGGGGTGTCGTACGAGCACGCGCCGTCGGGCATAGACAACACGAGCGTGATCGTGGACCAGGGCGTGCTGCCCCCCGAAAAGGAGGCGCACATCTTGGCGCGGATCCGGAACGAGCTGGGCCCGGACAACGTCGAGGTCGAGCACAACCTGGCGCTGATCATGGTCGTGGGCGAGGGGATGCAGTACACGGTGGGGCTTGCCGCGAAGGCGACTCACGCGCTGGCGTCGGCGGGCGTGAACATCGAGATGATCAACCAGGGCTCGTCCGAAATCAGCATGATGTTCGGCGTCAAAGGCGTGGACCGCGAGAAAGCGGTGAAAGCGTTGTATGGGGCGTTCTTTGGATGAAACTTGACGCTTGAGGCTGGGGACAGGCAGAAACTTGAAATTGGAAACTGGAAATTTGCCGAAGAGTGATTTGAGAAGTGAAGGATATTTGTGAATTAGATGTGTATCGTTTAGCCGAAGCATTGGCGGATAAAATCTGGGCCGATTTTGATGGGTGGAGCGAGAAGGCGCAGCGAACGATGGGTTATCAAATGATTCGTGCGGCGGATAGCATATCGGCAAACCTTGCGGAGGGATATGGCCGTTACAGTCCTGCAGACAGGAAGAACTTTTATCGCTATGCCCGCGGCTCATTTGAAGAAACCAAAGCCTGGTTGCGCAAGGCGATTCGACGAAAGGTTATCCAGGGGCAGGATGAGATATCCAAATACAAGTCGCTGATTGATGAGTTAGGGCCCAAGCTCAACGCATTCATTCGCACCACCAATATGAAAAGAACAGGAAAATAGCGGCAAGTTTCAAGTTTCGACGCATACAGATGAGGGGAGATAAAACATGAGCCACAAGACCCGCATCGCCATCTACGATACCACCCTTCGCGACGGAGCGCAGGGGGAGGGGATTTCGTTTTCCAGCGTGGGCAAGATCCGCGTGGCGAAGAAGCTCGACGAGGCCGGCGTGGACTACATCGAGGGCGGCTTCGCGGCGTCCAACCCCAAGGATATGGCGTTCTTCCACGACATCAGGAAGGAGAAGCTGACGCACGCGAAGGTCGCGGCGTTCGGCAGCACGCGCCGCGCGGGCAAGCCGGTGGCCGAGGACCCGGGCACGAAGGCGCTGATCGAGGCGGACACCCCGGTCTGCACGATCTTCGGCAAGAGCTGGCGGCTGCACGTGACCGAGGTGCTGCACACGACCGAGGAAGAGAACCTGAAGATGATCGCCGACACCGTGCGTTTTCTCAAGGAGCACGGCAAGGAAGTGATCTACGACGCGGAGCATTTCTTCGACGGCTACAAGGACAACGCGGAATACGCGATCCAGTGCCTGGTGGCGGCGAAGCAGGCGGGCGCGGACATGATCGTGCCGTGCGACACGAACGGCGGCTCGATGCCGGACGAGATCGCGGCGATCACGAAGGAAGTGATCCGGGCGGTCGGCCCGAACGTCGGCATCCACGTGCACAACGACTGCGAGCTGGGCGTCGCGAACTCGTTGGCGGCGGTGCGCGCGGGCGCGGTGCACGTGCAGGGCACGATCAACGGCTACGGCGAGCGGACAGGCAACGCGAACCTGTGCTCGATCATCCCGTGTCTTGCGTTGAAGATGGGGTTTGGTTGTTTGAAAGAGGGTTCGCTAAAGCATTTGCGCGAGCTGTCGCTGTTCGTGGACGAGATGGCGAACGTGCGGCCGAACCGCAAGCAGCCGTTCGTCGGCGAGAGCGCGTTCGCGCACAAGGCGGGCATGCACGTGGACGCGGTGCGGAAGGTGTCGAAGAGTTTCGAGCACATTGACCCGGAGACGGTGGGCAATGAGCGGCGCATCCTGGTCTCGGAGCTGTCGGGCACGAGCAACGTGTTTCTCAAGGCCGTGGAGATGGGGCTGGGCCTGCAGCGCTCGTCGCCGGAAGTGAAGGACATTCTGCACGAGCTGGAACGGATGGAGAAGGACGGCTACGAATTCGAGGCCGCGGAGGGTTCGTTCAAGCTGCTGGTGCAGAAGGTGCTCAAGAAGCATCGTCCGTTCTTCACGCTCGAAGCTTTTCGGGTGATCGTGGAGAAGCGGGACAAGGACAAGCCGTGCCTGTCGGAAGCCACCGTGAAGCTGACGGTGAACGGCGAGACGGAACTGACGGTCGGCGAGGGCGACGGCCCCGTGGACGCGCTCAACATGGCGCTGCGCGCGGCGCTGACCCGATTCTATCCGGGCATCGCGGACGTGGTCCTGACCGATTACCGGGTTCGCATTCTCGATCCCGAGACGGCGACCGCGGCGAAGACGCGCGTGCTCATCGAGTCCAGCGACGGCAAGCAGGAGTGGGGCACGGTCGGCGTGTCCGGCAACATCATCGAGGCGTCGTGGGAAGCGCTGGTGGACAGCGTGGAGTACAAGCTGTTCCTGGACGAGGAGCAGGCGAGGAAGGGTTGATTGGAACATCGAACGTTGAACTTTCAACATTGAACACTGAAGGGGTGTGTCCCCATGTCGGAACTGCCGAAAAACTACGATCCGAAAGCGATAGAAGAGCGTTGGTATGCCGAGTGGCTCGCGCGCGGGACGTTTCACGGCGATGCCGCGCGCGGCGGCAAGCCGTACTGCATCGTGATTCCGCCGCCCAACGTGACGGGCATCCTTCACATGGGGCACGCGCTGAACAACACGATCCAGGACGTGTTGATCCGCTGCCGGCGCATGCAGGGCTTCAACACGACGTGGGTGCCGGGCACGGACCACGCGGGCATCGCGACGCAAAACGTCGTGGAGCGGGCGCTGAAGAAGGAAGGCAAGCGGCGCGACGATCTCGGGCGCGAGGCGTTCGTGGAGCGGGTGTGGCAGTGGCGCGCGGAATACGGCGCGACGATCATCAACCAGCTCAAGAAGCTCGGCTCGGCGTGCGACTGGGAGCGCGAGCGCTTCACGATGGACGAAGGGCTCAGCAACGCGGTCGCCGAGGTGTTCATCCGCCTGTACGAGAAGAAGCTCATCTACCGCGGCAACTACATCATCAACTGGTGTCCGCGCTGCCGCACGGCGCTGTCCGACGAGGAGAGCGAGCACGAGGACCTCGGCGGCAAGATGTACCACATCCGCTATCCCGTCGAAGGCGGTAAGAAGAAGGATTTCGTGGTGGTGGCGACGACGCGGCCCGAGACGTTGCTGGGCGACGTGGCGGTGGCGATCAACCCGCGCGACGAGCGGTACCGCTGGCTCGTGGGCAAGACGCTCCGGCTGCCGGTGCTCAACCGCGCGCTCTCGGTGATCGAGGACGATTTCGTGGACCCGAAGTTCGGGACCGGCGTGGTCAAGGTGACGCCCGCGCACGATCCCAACGATTACGAAATGGGCATGCGCCACAACCTCGAGCAGATCAACGTGATGAACGACGACGGCACGATGAACGAGGTGGCCGGCCCGTACGCGGGCATGGACCGGTTCGCGTGCCGCGAGAGCATCGTGGAGGATCTCAAGGACGCGGGCCTGGTCGAGAAGATCGAGGATCACGACCACGCGGTGGGGCATTGCTACCGCTGTCACACGATGGTGGAGCCGCGGCTGTCCCCGCAGTGGTTCGTGAAGATGAAGCCGCTGGCGCGCCCGGCGATCGAGGCGGTGAAGGACGGGCGGATCCGGTTCGTGCCGGAGCGCTGGACGAAGGTGTATCTCGACTGGATGGAGAACATCCGCGACTGGTGCATTTCGCGCCAGATCTGGTGGGGCCACCGCATCCCGGTGTTCTACTGCGACGACTGCAGCCACGAGTGGGCGGCGCGCGACAAGGCGGCGGCGTGTCCGAAGTGCGGATCGGCGAAGATCCGGCAGGACGAGGACGTGCTGGATACGTGGTTCTCGTCCTGGCTCTGGCCGTTCAGCGTGTTCGGCTGGCCCGGGAAGAACGCGGACCTGTCGTTCTATTACCCGACGCGCACGCTGGTGACGGCTTCCGAGATCATCTTCTTCTGGGTGGCCCGGATGATCATGGCGGGCATGGAGTTCATGGGCGACATCCCCTTCTCCGAGGTGTACATCCACGGCACGGTGCGGGACGACACGGGGCTCAAGATGAGCAAGAGCCTCGGCAACTCCATTGACCCCCTGGACATCATCGAGAAGTACAGCGCGGACGCGTTGCGGTTCAGCCTGATCATGCTGACGGCGACGGGGCAGGACGTGTATGTCTCGACCGAGAAGTTCGAGATCGGCCGCAACTTCGGCACGAAGATCTGGAATGCGGCGCGCTTCATGCAGATGAACACGAAGGGGGAGGTCTTCGAGGTCCGCGCGCCGCGGTTCGAGGCCGGGTCGTTGAGTCCGGACGACGCGCACATCCTCGCGAAGCTGCACGAGGCGATCACGGCCTGCACGGAGAACATCGAGCGCTTCCGGTTCAACGACTACGCGAAAGCGATGTACGAGTTCCTGTGGCACCAGTTCTGCGACTGGTACGTGGAATACTCCAAGCAGATCCTGTTTGGCGGCGACGAGGCGCGGCGCCGCACGGTGCTGGGCGTGATGCATTACGTGTTCGCGCAGGGACTGCACCTGCTGCATCCGCTCATGCCGTTTTTGACGGAAGAATTGTGGCACGGCATGGGATATGGGAAGCCGGAAGAGACGATCATGCACGCCCCGTGGCCGGTGTCGCTCGACGCGGACACGCTGCAGGAGTGGGGCGTTTCGGCGGCGGTGGTGAATTACGTGGATGCGCGGCACGACCTGATCCGCATCGGCCGTACCCTGCGCGCGGATTACGAGATCGCGCCGGGGCAGAAGGTGGATTACACGATCAAGCCCGCGGACGCGGCGGCCGCGGAGCGGCTCGAGGCGGACCGCGCGACGCTGGTCGCGTTGTTGAAGGCCGGCGAGCTGACGGTGGATCCGGCATTTGTGCCGGGCAAGACGATGCCGAGCGGGTTGAGCCCGCTGGGGACGATCTACATCTCGCTGCAGGGGCTTGTGGATTCCGAGGCCGAGATCAAGAAGCTGTCCGGGCAACTGGAGAAGGTCGAACAGGATCTGGATCGCGTGACGCGGAAGCTTGAGAACCTGGACTTCGTCAGCCGCGCGCCGGCGGAGATCGTGGACCAACAGAAGGAGCGCAAGCGGGAGCTGGTGGAGAAGCGGGAGAAGCTGGCGAAGCTGATCGAGATGCTCGCGCAGGCGTGAGAAGAGGATGGAGTGATGGGGTATTGGAGTGGTGGAGTATTGTTCGGAAAATACATCACTCCAGTTCTCCAGCACTCCATCACTCCGTTGTTCCAATAATGCATTTGGAGGCGTAAGAGATGGAAACCCCGGTTGTCTTTCAATCGCAGCGCCAGGCGGTAGTGGGCATGTTGCATGTTCCGGACCGTCGCAAGGGCCGCGTGCCGGGCGTGGTGTTGCTGCACGGCTTCACGGGGACCAAGGTGGAGTCGCACCGGATGTTCGTGAAAATGGCGCGCGTGCTTTGCGGCGCGGGGATGGTCGTCTTGCGGTTCGACTTTCGCGGTTCGGGCGACAGCGCGGGCGAGTTCTCCACGATGACCATCGGCGGCGAGCTGCAGGACGCCCGGGCGGCGATGCGGTTCATGCGCGCGCGGCCGGAGGTGGATCCCCGGCGGGTCGGCGTGCTGGGGCTCAGCATGGGCGGGATGGTGGCGGCGCTGCTGCTGGGCGAGGACAAGCGCATCCCGGTGGGCGTGTTGTGGGCGGCGGTGGCCGACCCGCGTAAGCAGGTGGCCCGGAAGATGACGCCCGAGGCCCGGAAGCAACTGAAGCAACTCGGGTGCGCGGACTACGGCGGACACGCGGTGGGCCGGGGGTTCTTCGACGATATCGTGAAGCATGAGCCGCTGAAGGCGATTCAGCGCACGGCGGCGGCGGTCCTGGTGGTGCACGGGGACCAGGACGAAACAGTTCCTGTCCGGGCGTCGGCCGACTACGAAAAAGCGCTGAAAAAGGCCGGGCGCGCGGTGATCCGGCACGTCGTCCCGGGCGCCAGCCACACCTTCGCGGCGCTTTCTTGGGAAACCGAAGTGCTGGGCCTGACGATGGAATGGTTCCGCTGCAACCTGCTGTAATTCGCCGCGTCCCGGGCCTCGCGAATGAGCGAAAACGTGGGTCCTTTTTTTGGGGTACGGCTTTGTGGCCACCGATGCGACCGCCCTTTTTCGTCCTTTGGCCTTGTGTTCGCGCGCAGCGGTTTCCAGAATCGGACCCAGCATCAGGGGAGGGGTGATGGTTGAGCGACTTCGTCGTTTGATGGGGCGTCCCGAGATTCGCATTCTCGTGCTCATGGTGTGCTGCATCCTTCTGGCCGGATTGGCCGTATCCATCGCGCAACTCACGAGGACCTCTTCCAATCTCGCGCTGCCGACCGTTTCGTCCTGGGATGAACTGCTGAAAGATTATCTGCTCTTTCGGGAATTCAACTATCCCCTCGTCGTGCCCGACGAGTGCCTGCCATACGGAGAGCTCGAAGCAACGCTTAAGAAATACACCCTTGGCGACTTGGAGAAACAGCCCGGCTGGTACTGGAACTTCGACGGCGGAACGTTCGTCTTCGAGGCCGACAGCGAGCTGGCGAAGCAGTTGGGCGAGAGCGCGGACCTCGTCGTGTACGAGGACATGGAAAACGGGGAGATCCTGATTCTGCGAGTGCCGGAGAACGAGAACGAAGATTACCGGGAAGAGATCGTGTACCGCGCACCGGAGTGGCCGCAAGAGGCAAGGGGCGAAGCCACGGAAATCTACCTTTGGCGCGAGTTGTCGAAACGGCGGATCGCGTTGCAGGTGACGCTGAAGACGCGGAAGCTCGCGGAAGAGGAAGAATATGCCGAAGAAACGGAGCCAGCGTTGCTGAAAACTTCGGGCGAAGACCTGCTGTTGCGATTTGGCGAGGACTACACCAACCACCTGTGGCTGTCGGTGGAAGGGCAGAACCACGGACTGACGAACGTCGTGGTCGGGGTCCATGTGCCCGACGGGTTCACGAACCGGCTTGAAGTGTTTGCGATCACCAACCTGCTTTCGTTCCCGTGGAGCATGGTTGAGACCAACCTCTCCGTGGACGGGGCCAACGTCGTGTACTGGGCCGACCCGGCGCAGGACGACTGGGAAACATGCTTCTATGCCGTCGGGAACGCGGACTCGGATACCGATGAGGACGGCATCCCCGGCGCGCGGGAGAAGTTTCTCTATGGCACCGACCCGCAGAATGAGGACACGGACGGGGACGGCGCATCGGATGGCGATGAACTCGCGGCTGCCACAGACCCGCTCAACAATCCCGGGGACCGCGATGGCGATGGGTTGAGTGACGATCTAGAGACTGTGCTTGGGACCGACCCGGACGAGGCGGACACGGACTTGGATTGGGCTTCGGACAGGTATGAGGTCCAGAAAGGCACGGACCCGCTAAACCCCGCGAGCACTCCTTCGCTCTATTTCACGATCAATGCAAACGAGCTGTACACCCGGAGCACGTTCCTGGAACTGTCCTTTCCCGGGCTTGTAGCGGATGTTGTGCTGTTGTCGGAGTTAATGGATATGAGCCATTGCGTAACCGGCATCATGAACAATGTGGTTTATTATACACTGCCCCACGACACCAACGGCTTGCGGCGTTTGTATGCGCAGTTGCGGCGTATCACAGACGGCCAGCGAAGCCCCGGCATGTCCAGAAGCATCATTCTGGATACAGAGCCCCCTACAGTGACTTTGAGTAACCCGACCAACGGCGCTGTTACCGACCGCCGCTGGATTCGCGTTGAAGGCGTCGCGACGGATTCAGTGAGTGCCGTTTCGGTCTTTGTGAATGGAGAATGGGCGGACGGAGTGATTTCGAACCGTATTTTCGTATATGATCAGCTTTATTTGGATCCGGGAACCAACGACATAGAGATTGTGGGACGCGATTACATCGGGAACAGTACAACGCAACGTGTGTCTGTTGTGCTCGATCCTTCTGGAGATGCGACTCCGCCAAGCTTGATATTGGACCTTCCGAAAGATGTTGTTGCGACCAACGGGATTACCAATCACCTTGACACAACAACATTTGGGGTAGGGGAAATCCTTTACCTCAAGGGTTCAACGGACGACGAAACGGCGGAGATTACTTTCTGGGTTTTCGGATTGAATGCGACTAACGGGCCTTATATCGGCAATCCGGACGGTACACAATTCGTTGGCGAGGTTCGTCTGTTTCCGGGGACGAATGTGCTCTGCGCGTTCGCTGCTGATGCAGCAGGCAATACGGCGACGAATCTCGCTGCAATTATCCGGCAGACAAACTACATCTTTGCCATTACGAGTCCGGAGGCCTATCAGGTGATGAATTGCGCTTCAGTTGCGGTTTCCGGCGTGGCTTCCCCCATGTTCCTGAATGCGACGATTGCTGTTAACGGGGTCGGCACGCTGATTTCCAACGAAAGTGGTCACATCACCTTTACAACCACCGCGCCGGTGCCGCTGAACTCGGACTGGACCTATCTGCTCGCGGAGGCGCATCTGGACGGAAGAGTCTATTACGCCGATCCTCCGATCAACGGCTATGAAATTGAAGCATGGAATCACGATTATCATAGCGTGATCGAACAACACACGCATTGGCCGGAATCCACACTCACATATTACCATCGCATAAGCATGTGGGACAATTCGTGGTCTTGGGATTCGCGTAGCTGCTTGCTTCTGGATAGCTGGGAGTTTTCTGAACACGAATGGTTCTTGTACGAATGGGGCCCATCCGAAGCGCATTCGTACGATTCAACGAACGAGGGATACTATCACAGTCCTCCGGCGCCCTCCGTTCACTATGGCACATGGGATGATGAGTGCAACTGGCAGTTTGGTGCCGACTTTGGCAATTACACCATTGCGGATCGTCATTCCGGATCCTTGAACTTCATCAAACGCGGTTCAACTCAAGAAACACAGCTTGTTGTTCTTAAGTTCCCCGGCATGAATTACTCTCGCGGGAGTGGAGAGCCTTTTGATCCGACCCTAATCACCTATCGGGGTCAGACAGGTTTCTGGCACAACGGGTGCGTTTCGTTTCTTGTGCCGATTCGTACGGGGATTCGCTATGTTGTCAACGAAGCTGAATTCGCATGGCCACATTCTTTCTACTATGGTCCGGATTGGTTATTCCCAGGTACTCTTGTCAGCAGTATCCATCGCCTCTTTCACGAAGGCGTCAGCAATGCCGTCCTTAAGGTGGAGATCAAGGCAGAGAACGGAGCCGATGATCCGAAAGAATATCTCGATGCGGACACAGAAGACGTTGGTCCATTCTATAGCACTGTGAAGTACAAGGCTGTTGTCACGCCGACGATTCCGGGCGCCTTCAGTTGGAGCACCACCAGCACAAAGATCACATTGGTTGATGCGTCAAGCCAAACAGTAACAATCAACGCCGGACCTGACGCGAGTTCCAGCGTTGATGCAGAACAGATAAAGGTCGACTTCACCCCATCGGGGAGCTCAGTCTCATGCGACGACACCCACGCCCTGACTGTCGTACACTGTACATACGCCGCCTATTCAGACCGAGTTGGGCTTGGACATGGTTGGTGGCGGTTCGGAATTGGGCCTTCGGATGCTTCCGCATTGATCGAGCCTGCAAACCTCCGGTCTTGGGTAAATACAGAAGTCGGATACTTTCCTGAAACCATTGGGGCACCCATCTCTCCGGGTTACGTCCTGAAAGGGCCTCAGGGCCATACCTCAACTAGTCAGCACACATGGGATATCCCTTTTATCCTCCTAGACAATGGACTCTCCTACTCTCGGGATCTTTCGATCTCACCCGGCACTTATAACGTACTGCTCAACAACTGCTGCCACAAGGTCATCGAATCCTCTTGCACCTGTGGGGTGAACATTCCGAATGACAAGACAGACCCTGAAACACTCCATGATTACCTGAGCGGCTTATGAGACGAAAAAGGAGCAGACCCATGCTGAAAAGAATCGTTGTACTATCGCTTGCAGTGGTACCAGCTCTATCTGTGCTCGCCCAAGACCCGAGCAGTGCTCAGCCCTCTCCTCTGACGGAAGTGCAGGGTGAAGAGGCAATCGACTATCCTGAAGTCAAACACGCAGAAATCGAGAGATCGTTGAAGGAGGCCGTTGTCGGCATGGCGTCTGCCGTGCGTGAGGTAAAATCTTTTGTTGCCAGAAAAGGATCAGAGAAACAAAAGGAGCATTTCTGGTGTATAACCGAACAGCTTGTGGCCGGGAGAGAAACGACCATGATGCGCGTCCATTTTGCCTCAGAGGATGGGCCGATGATTTTCGCCTCAAAGCGTGTTTTTCAAGGGCAAGGACAAGACATGGAGGAACTGAAGGACAAGTCGTATGTCCTCTATTTTTATCCTGACGGGAAGGTAAAGTCTTATCTCACACGAGGTTCTCCCCAGAAGGAGTTGGCGTTTTATCCCTCGGGCCGAATCGAGCAATATGATTTGGTAGAAGACGGCGTGTCACTAGCAGCGGCTGGCTGGGAGGAAGGCGGTAAGGCCAGGTATGAGAAGTGCAAGGAGGAAACTGACAACGAGCGGCGGCATGTTCACGATCAGCCGGTAACGCAGTGATCTGATCCCTTCTCGATCAGCCATCAAAGGGGCA
>JAKJGV010000071.1 GCA_022704185.1 Verrucomicrobiota bacterium | reverse complement strand
AGCTATAACGGACTTGGGACCTACGCAGAGCCCGCCATTGGAAACTCGCATGCTAGTCCCGGAGAATCTCTTGGGGTCCTGTTCAGCGGCCGGTATTCAATCCCGGGATCATGGGGCTGCCTTCCCAAGGCTGCGGCGCGTTCCAGGGAAGCTCGGAATCGCGATCCGTATTCGTTGTGCTGCATCCCGCGAGCGCAAGACAACCTGCCGCGAGAACACAGGCGACGAAACTCTTGATCAAACGAACCGGCAGATTCATGGCGAAGTGGGCCACGCGGAGGGATCTGCGCCATAGCCCATGAGTTCCGCAACCTGCAGGCCGATCAGCGCCAGGAAACACAGGGTTGCGACAAGCGCGAGCCACGCGGCTATCTTAGAAGAGAACATAGTCACCCTCGTTGACGGGCTGGCGCGCCCAATCGTTCATGATTTCCGCGACCGCTAGCGTCTTCTCCACCGCGCTGATGCGGACTTTGCCCACAAGCTGGTCCTTGCGGTGGATGAGCATTTCCGCGTTGGGTACGAGCCCCTGTTCGCTGCCGATGTCGAGGATCACGAAATTCCAATCCGGATTCACGACCAGGATGCGTCCCATCGTTCCGACGGGTACCTTGGCCGTCCCGGGCAGTCCTTCCTTGGATTCCATGTCCTGGATGACCTTCTCCAGCGTGGCGACTTTGTCTTGGATGTCGCGGATTTCCTCTTCGGACTTCACCAGCTGATTGCTGAGGTCGTCAATCTGCAACTGTAGATTCTGCTTGTCCTGCTCAAGCTGCGTTACGCGCCCGTTCGCGATGACCAATTCGGCGTTCTTCTGCTCGATCGTGTCGTTCAGCTCGGTGATACGCTGCTGCGCCGCGACGAGATCGTTCTTGGTGTTCTCCAGTTCGCTCTTCGTGGCGGCGAGTTCGTTGCGGGTGGTGGCGAGGTCCTGCCGGGTCTGCTCCAACTCTTCGTACTGATTGTGCGCCGCGACGGCCACCAGGTCCAGCGGCGACTGCATGGTGTTGTAATCTTTGAGTTGTTGCGTGAGTTGCTCGGGATTGATGCCGGGCATTTTAAGGTTGCCGGCGATCTTGACGATCGCTTCCTCGTGTCTGAGGGTCCGGCCCTTCAGGACTTCCCTCTTGCCAAAAAGCATGCTGCCCAGGATCAGAGAGACCAACCCGAGCACCAACAACACGATGACAAGCGGCTTCAATGCCTTGCCCATACCGATCTCCTCTAGAGTGGCGGAAAATAATACGAATAGGCACTCTCTATGGGTCGAACATAGAGAGGAGTGGTTGCATTGTCAAATATGATTTTGGCCGCGTTGTTCCGGCTTGACTGTGCGCACTCGTCGTCTAATCTCCATGCACGATGAAGATGGCACCTGCACCGAAAACACTACCCGTGGCGTTGACGATCGCCGGCTCGGACAGCGGCGGAGGCGCGGGTATCCAGGCAGACATTCGAACGTTCGCGGCGCTTGGCGTTTTCGGCACATCGGCCCTGACTTGCGTCACCGCGCAGAATCCGGCCGCGGTCACCGGCGTGTGGCCCATGCCTCCGGCGGCGGTCACGCAGCAGATCAAGGCCGCGTGCGAAGGGTTCCCCGTGTCAGCCGCCAAGACGGGAATGTTGTTTTCTCAGGAGATCATCCGCGCCGTGGCGGCCGCGGATATGGGGCAGGGAATCCCGGTGCTGGTGGTGGACCCTGTGATGGTTGCGGCTTCCGGGGCGCGCCTGCTTGAGGAAGATGCTGTGGACGCGCTGTGCGAGGAGCTGATGCCCCAGGCTCGCGTCATCACCCCGAACCTCCCGGAGGCGGAAATCCTTTGCGGACATCCCATCGCGTCGGTCGAGGACATGAAGGCCACGGCGCGCGAAATCGGCGATCGCTTCGACGTCGCGTGCGTGATCAAGGGCGCGCACCTGCCGGGGGAGCAGGTCGTGGATGTGCTTTATGACGAAGGCGAGGAGTTCGTGTTTACGGCGCCCCGTCTCGATGTGCTCGAGAATCATGGCGCCGGGTGTGTCTTCTCGGCGGCGATCACCGCATTCCTGGCCCGCGGAGAGCTGCTGAGCGACGCGGTGGGCAAAGCGAAGGAGTTTGTCCGTCACGCCATTCAGCAGCATGTCAGCGCCGGACGCCACTATCCTCTGAATATATCCTGGGCGGGGTCGACCCCGGCAGGATGAAGCCCGTCACTCTCTCATCCGGCCGCCGTCCTCTTCTGGGTCTCGCGCTGGTCGTCGCGGCGGGGACTTTCATCGGATTGCGGATATCCGGCGCTTTTCCGTCTGTTCTTCTTTCATCGGCCTGGTTGCTTGCGATCCTCTCTCTCGTGTTTGCGCGGCGGAGCCTTTCGATCGTGCCGCTGCTTTGCGGCATGTGGCTGGCCGCCTGCGTCAACGCCTCGCTTCGGGAAAACGATTGCTCGCCGCGCCGCGTTTCGGCGCAGGTGTTGCGTCCGAGAGAGCACGTCGAGCTGGTGGGCGAGGTGGTGGACGAGCCCGTCGTGTTCTCGCGCGCGGACGCGTCGTCGGAAGTGCAGCACTTCACTTTGCGCATCGTTGCGTTGCGTCGCGCGGACGAGTGGCGCCGGGCCTCGGGCATCGCGGCGGCGGTGTGGACCGTGCCGCGCGGCTCCGCGGCGGTGGAATACGGCCAGCGATGGAAGTGGCGCGGTGTGCTCAGCCGGGATACGGTGCGTCGCGCGGGATACCGGGCCTTGCCCGCGCAGCGCTTCAACGTGGATGGCGGCGACGAGCAGCAACTTGCCGGGGGCGGTGGAAACCCGTTGATCCGGCTATGCCTCGAGGCCCGGAAGCGATCCGCGCGGCAGCTTGAAGCCGGGGTGGAGGACTACCCGCATTCTCACGGCATGGTGAAGGCGATGCTGCTGGGGATTCGCAGCGAAATCCCGGAGGCGCAGCGTGACGTGTTTGCCGAGACCGGTACGCTGCATATCCTGGCGGTGTCGGGTGTGCATGTCGGAATTCTCACCCTGCTTTGTGTGGCCGTGCTGCGGCTGCTGGGCGTACCCAGCCGGAAGTTCGCCTTGTATCTCGGGCCGCTGCTCTTGCTGTATGCCGTCCTCACCGGTCTGCGCGCGAGCGCCGTGCGCGCGGCGGTCATGGCCGTGGCATTGCTGGCGGCGCCGGCCTGGGGCCGGCGGCCCGATCTGCCCAGTGCCGTGGCCCTGGCGGCCACCCTCATTCTCGCGGCGGCTCCGGGACAGATTCTCGATGCCGGCTTCATCTTCTCTTTTGCGGCTGTGATCGGGTTGCTGATCCTGCAGCCACGACTGATGAAGCGATTGAGCGCGACGGGAGAGGCGGACGAGGACTGGTCCGTTCAGCGCCCGGGCCGGGCGCAGCGACTGGCGCGCTGGGTGAGCCTTGCCGTGTGGGGGACGGTGTCCACGTCCATCGCGGTGTGGGTGGTCACCACGCCGCTGACGGCGCGGTGGTTCCACCTGTGCTCTCCGATCGCGCTGGTCGGCAACCTGCTGGTCATCCCGCTGGCTTCCGTGATCATTTTTTCCGGCGTTCTTTCGACGGTATTCGGGTGGATTCACCCGGTGGTCTCCGAGGTGTTCAACCATGGAGCGCGGGTGTTCGTGGACCTGCTGATGCTCTGGGTCGAGGGGCTTGCGGCGATTCCGTACGGACACTTCACGGTCGGCGATATCCCGGACGCCTGGTTTGCCGCGTGGTACGCGCTGCTCTTCCTGGCATTGACCGCGAGGGCCTATCTCCGGAGCCTGGTGCCGTGGTTTGCGGCGGCGTGTGTGACGCTCGCGGCGCTGGTGTGGTGGAGCGGCCGCGACGCGGCGTTCCTGACGGTGCTTGAGGAAAGCGACGGCGCCGCCGTGCTGGTCCGGGGCCCCGCAGGGCGCCACGTGCTGGTCAACGCAGGGCCGGCGTACCGGGGAAGGGACATGGTCCGTGCGCTGCAGTGCCGCGGCATCAATCGTCTCGATGCGCTCGTCGTCGCTCATGCGGATGCATCCCATGCGGGTGCGGCCGCGGACATTCTGCGTGCCGTTCCGGTGCGCGAGCTCTGGTGTACGCCGTGGTTGAAGCAGTCGCCGGTGTGCATGACCGTTCTTGCGGTTGCGGGCGAAAGAAACATTCGCGTGCGGCGGCTCGTGGCCGGTGCGAGCGGCGCGCTGGGCGATGTCGAATGGGAGGTCTTGCATCCCGCCGATGACAGGCCGGTGCGCCGCAGCGGGGAAGGCGCGCTGGTGATGCGGTTCGCGAGACAGGGCGCATCGGCGCTCCTGATGAACGGAGCGGACGCGACGGTGGAACAGAGCATTCTCCGGCGGGCGATCGAACCGGCCGCCGAGGTCCTTCTTTCAGGCGGGCGCCGCATGTCCGGCGCGTGTTCGCCGGAATGGCTGGACGCGGTTCGCCCGCGCGTGGCGTTGATCGGGACGGGTGGTGACTGGAGATGGGTGGAACCGGACCGCGAGGCCGTGAGACGGTTGCGGGAGCGCGGGGTGGATGTGCGCGGGGTTAACGAGGCGGAAGGCGCTCTGGAAATCCACTTCGAGCGGCGGCCCTCGCAGCCCGGCGGGCCCTGGTGCCGGATTCTGTGAGAGGCGCGGCCGGACCCTGTGCGGCTACTTGCCGGACCCGAGTTCCTTCAGGAGGTCCTGGAAGCCGGACTCGTTCCGGATCGGGTCGAATTCCGGCCGCGACATCCAGACGAGCGCGTTCCGGGGATCAACCAGCGTCGCGCCGCGCCGGAGCGCGTCAATCGCGCCGCCGGGATTCTTGTTCTGCGTATAAGCCTCGGCGAGCCGGAAATGAATCGGGGCCACCTCGGGGGCTGCGAGACGGACCTGCTCCAGCACCTTGATGGCGGCTTCCCACCGCTTCAACTGCAGGAGCAGCAGGGCGTAGGTTTGCGTGGCCGACACGTCTTCCGGCTTCAGGTCGAGATACTTCTGAAAGAACTGCGTGGCCTTCTCCGGTTCCTCCGTCCTCATGTAGAGCGTCGCGAGGTTGAAGTAGGCGAGGGGATAGGAAGGGTTGAGCCGGCTGGCGATCAGCAGGTTTTTCTCCGCCTTCTCATATTCATTCATGGCCAGATAGGTCACGCCGAGATTGTTGGCGAGGCCGAACGTGAGTTCCTCCTCCATCGGCACCTTTTCCAGGGCCTCCGCCGCCTTGGGGTAGTCCTCCAGCTTGAGATGCATCATCCCGATCCGGCGGTGGACGCCCTTCATGTCCGGGAAGATCTCGATCGCCTGCTGATACCGCGCGAGCGCATCCTCGTAACGTTCCTCCCGCTCAGCCTTCTCCGCCTGCAGGAGGTGGTAGGCCGCCTGCTTGATCCAGTGGCCGCTCAGGGGTGGTTCTTTTCCCGTCGCGTCCGGAGTCGCGCGTTGATCCTTGAGTTCGTCGAGGAGGAAGAGCGTCTGCGAATCCAAAGGGGCATCCCGGCCCGCGAGCGCGTCGTCCGCGGACGCCTCGGTGCGCTGCTGCCAGCGCGGAGGCGTCTGCTTGATGGCGCGGTTCTGGTAGATGATGATCACGGTGACGAGCACCGCGGTGCAGAGGATGACCACCAGCGAGAAGATGACGGCCGAGATCATGCGTTGCCGCGCCGCCTCTTCAAACGGTTTGGCGAGCAGGCGGGTCGGGTCCGTGTCCGAAAGCTCGACGCCTTGTCTCCGCCGCCGGTCCGTTCCGTAGATGTCGTGTGTGTGGGACTTCATTCCGCCGCTTCGGACAACATGGGTTCGGGGGTTCCTCTGCTGTACGTGGTTTGCGCCGAGCCCGCGCCGCTCTGTGCGCGCCGAACCAGGTCGCGCAGGAAGATCTTGCCGGTATCCGTCAGCCTCACTTCGTTGAAGGCGGGCTGCTGGTAGACGAGGTAGGCCGATGCCGGCGAGGTCAGCGCCTCGGCCTTCCGCAGCAGCCGCAGGGCGTTGTCGGGGTCCTTCATCAGCGCGGCGGTTGCCGCGGCGTCGAAATACGCGGGCGCAAAGTCGGGCGAAGACAACATGATCTCCTCCAATATCCCGAGCGCGCCGGCGTAATGTCCCTCCGCCGCCACAAAAAACGCCTTCTCCTTCAGACCCCGCGGTTCGTCGGGCCGGGCAAGCAGATACTGGTCGAGGATCTTCCGGGCGCCTGCCATATCGCCGGATGCCCGGAGAGAGAGCGAAAGGTTGAACAGCGCGGGACCGTAGTCCGGCTGGATGGTCAATGCGGTTCGAAACAGGGGGCTGGCTTTTTCGTAGCGGTTCATCCGGAGATAGGCGACGCCGAGGTCGTTGAAGATGTCGGCGGCCGCCGGGTTGAGCTCCGCGGCGCGTTCCAGGATGGGTTGGGCGCGCGCATCGTTGCCCATCTTGAGGTGCAGCCGGCCCAGTTGCGGATAGGCCGGGGCGAGTCCGGGCCAGACGCGGATCGCGTCGGAGTACAGCTTGACGGCCTCCCGGTAGTTCGTCGCCTCGACCATGAGTTCGGCCTGGCGCGCGAGGATCTCGGCCTCGTGGATCGAGTCGGCTTCCGAGGTCGTGGAGAAGAGGGTCGTGGTCTTCATGGACTGGCTGGAGCGCCACCCCGTGTCCCCGGCGTCCGCATCCTTCTTGATGTCGCGGGTCATGCGCGTGTGGCGAACGTGCCAGGTCCACACGATGGAGAACACCGTCAAGGCCAGGAACACGATCATGAAGAGCGCGACGACAACAAAAACCCGGACATGCTTGTTGAAAGCCTGGTCCCCCGGCTTGCCTGCGCGGGCCGGCGCGATCTTCCCCGTGCGGGGTGCCTGGGCCTTGGGCGCAGGGTGCTGAACGTGATAGCTGTACTCCGGCGGCTCAACGCCACGATCGGGCTTCTTCAATGAAGTATCTCCGTCTGGGTCCGCAGTATGTTAGCACAAGAAGGTGATTTGGCTACATTCAATCGCTGAAATGAGGAATCGGCCGATGTGAAGCAGGGCCGGGCGAGCGGTTGCATTGGCCGTCGCGGTTAAAGTATATAAGAGAACTGTTGTGCGGGCGCATGATGTTCGGTGTATTGTTTCATCTGATTGGAGAAGGTCGGTTATGTCCGTGCAGAGAATAGGCAGAGGGTTGGGGTGGCTGATCCTGGTGGTCCTGCTGGCGGGAAACCTGGTCGTGGGGGCCCGGATCTTCAACGAGACGTCAAACGATGCCACCGACGAATCGCCGTACGAGAGGATCTCGCTTTTCACCAAGGTGCTCGAGCAGATCCGGGAGCATTATGTCGACGAGTCGAAAACCACCTACAAGGAACTCGTCTACGGCGCGTTGCGCGGCATGCTTCAATCGCTGGATTCACACAGCCAGTTTCTGGACCCGCAGATGTACTCCGACATGAAGGATGACACGGCGGGCGAGTTCGGCGGGTTGGGCATCGTCATCACGCTGAAGGACGGCATGTTGACGATCGTGTCGCCCATGGAGGACACGCCGGGCTTCAAAGCCGGGTTGCTTTCCGGCGACCGGATCACGGAAATCGACGGAGTCTCCACGGATGGGTTGTCGCTGGTGGAGGCGGTGAAGAAGCTGCGCGGCGAACCCGGCACTTCGGTAGGCATCAAGATCTTCAGGCCGGCGACGCGCAATGAACAGGAGTTCACGCTCGTCCGCGCGAAGATCAATGTGCCGAGCATCAAGGACGCGCGCATCATCGAGGACGGGATCGGCTACCTGAGGATCACCGAGTTCAAGGAGCCGACGGCCGTGGCGCTTCAGAAGGCGCTCGATGAACTGCTGGCGGGAGGCATGACGTCGCTCATCCTGGACATGCGGAACAATCCGGGCGGGTTGCTGACCTCGGCGATATCCGTGAGCGAGAAGTTTCTCGGCCGGAACGACGTGATCGTGTACACGGAGGGAAGGAACAACCGCCCGTTGCAGACTTTTCGGTCGAAAGGCCGGCGGCACTACACCGAGATGCCGCTCGTGATCCTGATCAACGGCGGCAGCGCCAGCGCGGCCGAGATCGTGGCGGGAGCGCTCCAGGATCACAAGCGCGCGATCCTCGTCGGGGAGAAGAGTTTCGGTAAAGGCTCGGTCCAGAGCGTGCTGCCGCTGGATGACGGGTCGGCGATACGGCTGACCACCGCGCGTTATTTCACGCCGAACAAGCGGATGATCCACGATCAGGGCATTGAGCCGAACATCGTGGTGCCGATGGATCCGGAGACCTGGCGCAAGCTGCAACTGCAGAGATCGGGGCTGGAGGACGAATCCGGCGAAGAACCGGTCGGGCCGGCGGAAGCCGAGGTCCTGGACGTGCAGCTCGAGCGGGCCGTGGACGTGCTCAAGGGGATCATGGTGTTCGAGGCGAAAAACGGATCGAGGTCCTGGCCGTGGGGCAAGTCCCGTTGATGAAAGTGCTGGGCATCGAGACGTCCTGCGACGAAACCGCCGCGGCTGTTGTGGAGGGGGGGCGTCGCGTCCTTTCCAATATCGTCTTCACCCAGGTCGCCAAGCATCGTCCATACGGGGGCATCGTTCCGGAAGTGGCCTGCCGGTGTCATGTCGAGGAATTGCCCGGGATCATGGACCATGCGATGGAGGCGGCGAAGACCGCGTGGGAGGACCTGGACGCCGTCGCTGCAACCTACGGGCCGGGGTTGGCGAGCTCGCTGCTCGTCGGCCTCACCGCGGCGAAGGCTGTGGCCTTTCGGTTGGGCATTCCACTGCTGGGCGTGAATCACATCGAGGCCCACCTGTATTCCCTCTTCCTGGGTGACGGCGCTCGATATCTCGAAAAGCGGGAGCCGCTGGTGGTGTTGATGGTTTCAGGAGGGCATACCGCGCTTTTCCGCGTGGACGGAATCGGAAGATACGAACAGCTTGGGCAGACTCTCGACGATGCGGCGGGCGAGGCGCTGGACAAGGGCGCAAAGCTGCTGGGCCTGGGCTATCCCGGCGGGCCGGAGATCGAGAAGGCGGCGGCAGGCGGAGATCCGGAGTTCGTCCGCTTTCCGCGCGGACTGGAGCAGCGCGGCTCGCACGGCCAGATACGGGGCATGGACGTGGATTCCTGTTTCAGCTTCAGCGGACTCAAGACGGCGCTGCTGTACTACCTCCGCGACCATCCCGATGCGGTTACGGGTCCCCGGTTCCGCGACGTGGTGGCGTCGTACCAGGAGGCGGTTTTCGAGGCGCTGGTGGACCGGCTCGAACGGGCGATCGAGAAGACGGGGGTGCGCGTCGCGGGGTGCGTGGGCGGGGTGTCGAGAAACAAGCGGCTGCGGCTGATGATGGAGCGAATGGCCGAACGCCAAGGCGTGGCGCTGCTGCTCGCGCCCCTGGAGTACTGCACCGACAACGCGGCGATGGTGGCCGCGGTGGCCGGCGCGCCGGGCAGCCTGGTCGCGCGCGGGGGGTTGGACCTCGATGTGGACCCCGATCTCGTCGTCGGTTCGGTTTGACGACCGTTCGCAGAAATGATTTCTTTCCCGGCATGGAAGCCGACGATACAACTTCTGAGCGCGAAGCACTCCAGCGGCAGGCCGAGGAGATGGAGGCGGTCGGGATGCTTGCAAGGGGCGTCGCGCACGACTTCAACAACATCCTGAGCGGCATCCTCGGCTTTACCTCCTACCTGAAGAGCAAGGCACAGCCGGGTTCTGACCTGCATCGGGATCTGGGTCTCATCGAACAGGCGGGTGTCAACGCGGCGGAATTGACGCACAAGCTGTTCCTGATCGCGCGGCGCCGGCCCGGGGTTCACGAGCCGGTCGTGATGAGCGAGATCATTTCGGATGTGGTGGCCACTCTCAAGGAGGATGTACCGACGGGAGTGAACTTGGATTCCGCGAGCACGCAACAGGTGCCGCCCGTGCCGGGCGACCCCGCGCAACTGGCCCTCATGGTCCGGAACCTGTTGAGACGCGCGCTGTCGGCCGTTTCCGAGCAAGGCGGCCGGATCTGCGTGACCTTGGAGGCCCGCGCGCTGAACGAGCACGAGCGGGCCGTGCTGGTGAACACGGAAAGCGCGTCCTACCTGTGCATGAGGATCGAGGATAGCGGGCGGGGCATAAGCGAGGAGATGCGTCGCCACATCTTCGACCCGTTCTACCTGACCCGCACTTCACGCGAAGGCCCCGGCCTGGACATGTCCGTGGTGTACGGCGTGGTGGCCAATCATCTCGGCAACATCACGGTGCAGAGCGAGGAAGGCGTCGGCACGGTCTTTACGGTATACCTGCCCGTGCAGCTCGTTTCGCCGGTTGTGCATGAGCCGATCTCGAAAGGCGACGAGGAAGCCGGCGCGCCGGCGGCCAGGGCGCAAGCGCGACCCGCGTCGGCGGAAGGCGTCGCGCCGGAGAACCTGCGCGGCACCGAGACCGTTCTCGTTGTGGACGACGAAAGGATGGTGCGGGAAATCATCGAATGGATGCTCGCGGCGCGAGGCTACAAGGTGATGACCGCATCCTCCGGGGAAGACGCCCTGCGGCTGTATGAGAAGGAAATGGCGAACGTGGACCTCGTGCTGCTGGACATCATGATGCCGGGGATGGGCGGCGAGGAGGCCTTTCGCGGGCTTCGCGCGTTGAATCCGGATGTCCCGGTCCTGATGACCAGCATCCGGGCGCATGAGGCGGTTGCCGATCGCCTCATCAAGCAGGGCGCGCGCGGGGTGGTCTACAAGCCCTACAAGAGCAATGTGTTGCTGACCGCGGTGCGGAGCGCGTTGCGATCGCCCGATGAGGGCTGAGCGGCCTTTGATCCGGGCGAAGATTCCGAAATCGGGAGCAGTTATGCAGGTGGTTATTCTCGCGGGCGGGCTCGGCACGAGATTGAAGGCTCTTGCTCCGGATACGCCCAAGGCCCTCGTGAAGGTGGCCGGAAGACCGTTCATCGAACACCAGTTCGACCTGCTTCGCCGGCACGAGTTGACGCGCATTCTGCTCTGCGTCGGCCACCTCGGTTCCCAGCTCGAAAAACACGTCGGGGATGGATCCCGGTTCGGCATGCAGGTCCGGTACTCGTACGAAGACCCGGCGCTGTTGCTGGGGACGGGCGGCGCGCTGCTCAACGCCCTCTCGCAGCTCGAGGAGACCTTCCTCACGCTCTACGGAGATTCCTATCTGCCCACCGACTACCGGGCCGTGGTCCGCGCTTTCCACGACCGGCAGGCGCGCGCCATGATGTGCGTATACCGGAACGAGGGAAAGTGGGATCGCAGCAATGTTCGCGTGTCCGGGGACCGGGTGATATTCTACTCCAAGGCGGCGCAGCCGGGCGAAGCGGATTGCATTGACTACGGCTT
>JAKJGV010000070.1:8028-11447 GCA_022704185.1 Verrucomicrobiota bacterium | reverse complement strand
CCGCCACACCGGGCACCTTCAGCGCGGCCTGGAGGGCGATGCTGGATATCACGTTGTTGTGAATCTGGACGGCGCCCAGCTCCGTGACGTCGTCCGAGTGCTCGTCCGCGCAATCCGTGCCGAGGCCCTTGGCGGTCTCGACCAATTTTGCGCCCGTCCGTCCTTCCTCATCCTTTTTGTCGTTCATGCTCCACCACCTTGACGATCAGGGAGGCGTGACCTGTAAGGCCTCCCTCAAGAAACTCTCCAGAAAATTCGTGTTGTACTCGCCCTTTGCGAACCGGGCATCCCCGAGCAACATCTGTCCCACGGGCACCGACGTGCTCACGCCCTGCGCGGCGAACTCATAGAGCGCGCGCCCGAGCTTCGCGATCGCTTCCACCCGGGTCGGGGCATGCACGATGATTTTCCCGATCATGCTGTCGTAGAACGGGGAGATGGTGTAACCGGAGTACACGTGCGAATCCACCCGCACGCCCGGCCCGCCGGGGAAGTTCACCACGTTGACCTTTCCGGGCGAAGGCTGAAAATTCCGGTACGGATCCTCGGCATTCACGCGGAACTCGATCGCGTGCCCCTGGAAACGGATGTCCTTCTCCGCGAAGGACAGCTTCTCGCCCGCCGCGACACGGATCTGCTCCCGGATGAGGTCCACGCCGGTGATCATCTCCGTGACGGGATGCTCGACCTGGATGCGCGTGTTCATCTCCATGAAGTAGAAATCGTGCGTCTGGTCGTCGTACAGGAACTCGATCGTCCCCGCGCTGTGGTAGTTGACCGCCTCGGCGCCCTTGATCGCCGCGCGCGTCAGCTTGCGGCGGATATCGGGCGTGATCGCCGGGCTCGGCGCCTCCTCGACGAGCTTCTGGTGGCGCCGCTGGATGCTGCAGTCGCGCTCCCCAAGATGAACCACGTGCCCATGCTTGTCGCCGATGAGCTGCACCTCGATATGGCGCGCGCGTTCGATCAGTTTCTCGATATACACCTCGGCGTTGCCGAACGCGCGTTCCGCTTCGGAGGACGCGGTCATGAAGCCCTGCACGAGGCTGACGTCGTTGCGCGCGATGCGCATGCCCTTGCCGCCGCCGCCCGCGACCGCCTTGACGAGAACCGGGTAGCCGATTTTGCGCGCGACGGCGAGGGCCTCGTCCTGGCTCTTGATCACACCCTCGCTGCCCGGAGTGATGGGCACACCGGCGGCCTTCATCGTCTCGCGCGCCTTGGCCTTGTCGCCCATCATCCGGATGCTCTGGGGCGACGGTCCGATGAACGTGATCTTGCAGTTCTCGCAGATCTCCGCGAAGTGGGCGTTCTCGGCCAGGAACCCGTAGCCGGGATGGATCGCGTCCACGTCGGCGACCTCCGCCGCGCTGATGATGTTCGCGATCTTCAGATAGCTGTCGCGCGCGGGCGCCGGACCGATGCAGATCGCCTCGTCGGCGAGTTGCACGTGGAGGGAGTCCGCATCAGCTTCCGAATACACCGCGACCGACTTCACGCCCATCTCGCGGCACGCACGTATGATCCGGAGAGCGATCTCCCCGCGGTTGGCAATCAGTACTCGTTCAAACATGGGCACATCCTATGCGGGCTCGACAAGGAAAAGGACCTGACCGAACTGAACCGGCGTGGCGTTTTCCACCAGCACCTTGCGGATCACGCCTTTGACCTCTGCCTTGATCTCGTTCATGACCTTCATGGCCTCGATGACGCAGACTACCGTCTCGTCTTCCACGCTCTTGCCGACGGAAACAAAAGGATCCGCATCCGGGGCCGGCGAGCGATAGAACGTGCCGACGATGGGAGACTTGATCTCGAGCAGTTTGCTGCCTGCCGCCGCCTCCGCCGGCGCGGCTGTAGCCGGAGCGGCCGGCGCGGCCACGGCAGCTGCCGCAGGCGCCATCAGCACGGATTGCGCTGCAGGAGAACCCAATATGACTTGTTCCGCACCATTCTTCCTCTTGATCGCCAGTCTGAAACCCTCTTCTTCAATCTCGAACTCCGAAAGATCATTGGCCTTCATCAGGTCTATGAGCTTCTTAATGTTCTTGATGTCCATGGACTCACCTTCCTGTTTCCATGCAGGGAAACCCCCGCCTTCCTCGCGCTATTGAGTTTGGCAGCTTACCATTGCGCCCCGCGCCTGTCCACAAAACAGGATATGCCGCAACGGGAGACCCGACTCGCAGGGCCGAAATCCGCTTGCCCGCAGCGCAGGCGGGTTCAGCCCGAGGCCTTGCTGCTTTCTCGTGCCTGTCCCGCATGCGTTTGTGGCGAGCGCCGTCAGGCGCGTGAGGCCGCCAACGCCACGCCCCTTACGGGGCTCACTACGAACGGGGACTTGTCCGAACCGGCGTTCCGTCCAGATCAGGCTACAGCGCCCGGACATGCTCGCGCCAAAGCTCTTCCAGCCGCGCGGGCGACACACCGAGCGCCCGGGTCAGCATGCGCATTGCGCGCGTCCTTCGCACCGACTCGAAATTTCGCGGGTCGCGCACCTGCCGGAGATACCTGAAAAAGGACTCGCGATATGCGTCCTGCATCAGGAAATGCACCAAAGACCACGCTTGCGCATACGCCAGATCCACCCGCGCAGGATCGCCGACCGCGCCCAGGCCCAGCGGACTCCGAAGGTCGACGAGATCCGCCAAGGGAATCAACCGGCCGGCGGCCTCCGCTTCCCGAAGCGCGCGCACCCGGCCCGCGTCTTTCTCGCCCGGACGCCCCGTCTCGCAATACACGGCCAACCCCTCGAAGACCCACTCGTTCTCGATGCGATGCGCGGAATGCACGCCGAGCGAGAAGAACAACTGGTGGGCGCCTTCGTGCCGGATCGTGTTTAATGTCTGCACTTCCGCGAAACGGGCGATCTCCGCGTCCGTCCTCCGCCGCCAGTCGCCGATTTGCTCCTGCGCGCGCGGTTGCCCGGCGTACTGTTCGCGGTAGCGGGCCTCCTCGCGCGCGACCCAGTCCCGGGCGCGGCTGACGTGCGGAGCGGTCACCTGGTTGAAGACCACGAGACGGTCCACCCACGGGTTGTAGAAGCCCGTGCTGTTCGGCATGTGGGGCGCATACTGTTCCTGGTACGCGCGGTAGGATTCGGCCTGCGAGAAGAAGAGCAGCTGGATATCGTCCATGCGATTCGTCACGGTCACCAGGTCGCCGAACACCACGATGAACTCGCGATACAAGCGCACCAACTCGTTCACCGTGGCTTCAACGCGAAAATACGATTCGTCGGTCAGGATGCTGTACGGGGCGCGCTTGTAAAACCGCAACGCGGGAAACTCCATGCGGAACCGGACGTCACGGTAGGAAACCGCAGGCGGCTTGGTATCCAGCACTCTGATCGACCGGATCTGCGAGCGCGGTACCGAAACGGAAACCCCGCCGCTCTCCCCGTACGTTTCGGAGAAGAC
>JAKJGV010000070.1:7673-7939 GCA_022704185.1 Verrucomicrobiota bacterium | reverse complement strand
GATGCGTCGGCCGTTCCCCGGCGATCTCTTCCTCAAGGCGCCGCTTGACGGCAAGCTCATCGGCCGTCATCTGCTGTTCGCTCTTTTCCGAGAAAGGAACCGGCGGCCGCGACTCGTGCCAACTGAAGACCCGCGCCAGCGTCCGTCCCGAGCGCGTGCCGACAAAACGGTAGAAGCGCGGATCCTGTCGCAAGTTCCACAGATACAAGACCCACGCTGCGAGAAACGCCGCCATGAGAATGGCGACGCGAATGTACCACGCGATG
>JAKJGV010000070.1:0-7663 GCA_022704185.1 Verrucomicrobiota bacterium | reverse complement strand
TCAACGCTTCGGCCCGGCCTGGAAGACCACCTCAAACCGCACAACCGCGAATTGCTCCTCGTCACGCTCCAGGATCGCATACATCTCGCCGCTCGCCGGACGCCGCGCGCGAACGGATAAGGGATAGATCTCCCGCGAGACCGGCGCGAAGCGAACATGTTTCGATCCGCCGCGAAACGCGCCCTGCCAGGTCAGCGTGAAGGGCCGCGTGTTCGTGGAGTGGTTCACCACGATCAGTTCCACGTCCTTTTCAAGGCCTTCCGCCTCCACCGGCTCCGCCGGAAGGTGTAATTCGATCGCGTCCGCCACGCGCGGCCGTATGAAGCGGGTGCACGTCAGGGCCCCGCCCGCGACCGTCGCCTGCCAGTCCACTTCGAACCAGCCCGTCTCCGGAAGGTCCGCCGTCATGAAATGAACCGCCGCGGTTACCGCCGAACCGGCGGCGATTTCCGCGTCGAGCGCGGGAGACTCCCTGAAAACGCGCCCGATCACGCGCAATCCTCTCAGCCGGGCCGCTTCGGAGCCCGCGTTTCGCACGACGAGTTCCAAGCGGTTCGCTTCGTCGGTGACGCACGGAACGGGGTAGCGAAGATCGCATTCGAGACCGGCCTTCAATTCCGCGCGCACGGACTCCAGTGTACGGAGACACGCCTCGCCGGCTCCGAACCCACCGGCCTCGCGGAAGAACTCAAGCTCCCGATCCATATCCCCGGGGGCGAACACATCCACAACCTGCACTTCCCCAGGCATCAACCTGACAGCGACGCTTTCACCCGCAAGCGTGCAGTTGCCATTAAGAGGATTGAATACAACGACCCGCTGGGTGTCCGTGTTGACCCTCAGTGTGGCGTCCGTGATCCAACGGTCCTCGTTGCGGATCGTCACATGCCGCACGGCCTGCGTAACTCCGAAATGCTCGACAACCACGGTCTCGGGCTCAGCGGACGCGAAACCCACCGGGTCCCACCCGGCAAGCGCGAGACGTTGTGCGAGCGGGGCATACGATTCGCCGGCAACGCGATCTCCGGCGAGAAGCGGCACGCAGCCCCAGAACAGCGATTCCGCAAACGCGCGCTCGACCCTGCCGTCCATGTTATCCTGATCCTCAGGCGCCTCGAAAACCCATGTGACCGGCTTCGCGCCCGCGATCACTCGCCGGGCCACCAACCGACGATGCTCACCCGGGTTCCACTCGCCGCTCTTGATCCAGGGCAAAGTCTCGAACACGGCATCAAGCAACTGCGCGTGAAACGCGCTCGGGTCATCGGCGCGCGTCCCCGCGAACTGCTTGCCCTTGTCCACAAGCGCGCGGTTAACTCGCGACGCGAATTCCCAACCGCTGAACGAATTCGCCACGCACGGTTTCAGCACGCGCGGCTCAAATACGCACGGGAAATCCGCCACGCCCAGCGCGGCACCGCGATAATCGGCGGATTCCTCCATTCGTCCAAGCAGGAACCCCGATACCTCCGGATTCTCCAACTGCTCCCGCACGAAACGCCATTCGGCCATCGCACGCGAAACCGGCAGTTCCGGCGCGCATCGCGTGTCAGGATCAACATTAACAGGCACCTGCGCGCCGTTTGCCGCCGGACCCTCTTCATATGACACCGCCGGCGTTCCGTTCGGGCGCAGGCACGCGCCCAGCAGCGTCGCCGCCGCCAGTTCCGCCTCTCGACCATGCTGCATCAGCCCCAGCCGCGTCAGCAGCTCGACATTCGCCGTCGTGCGGGCCATGCCGGCAGGCATCTCCACAAACTGGACCCACGGCTCGATCCGCACGAGATTCGCCGGACCCACCCCACCCCTTCTGCCCATGCGAAAACCCGGATGCCGCCGCTGAAAATCCGCGAGCGCAACCCGGAACGGGTCCGCATCCCGCGCGGCCAGCGAGCGAAACTCGCAGCGGAATGTCGCAAGCCCCGGAAAGTTCGATGTCTGACTGGTCAGGGCCAGATCGTACTGGATGCACAATAACGCACCGTCTTTCCGCGCAAGCGTGCGGAACACCCGCGGCTCGGAAGGATCGGTTTCGACCAGAAGCAGTGTTTCATCGCGGCTGACGACGCCGAAGGGATACATGGAGCGTTCCCCGAAGGGCGAAGGCGCCGTGTTGGACAAGGCTCCATCCGCTTCCGCGAGACGGCGCCGCGTGCGGAAATCGTCGTGCCACACCCACTCCGGCAAATCCAGCGGACTCTGAACCTCCACGCGCAGGCAACGATCCCGTTCATCCGAGAGCTTGCCCGTTATGCGAACCGATCCCGTCTCCGCGGGTTCCACCAGCAGCGTCCACGACACGCCGAGGTGCCTGCCTTCGTACCGGACCACTTCGCCGGCGCGCCACGCCTTCCCAGGCACAAGCGCGGCCGACTCGCGCGTTTCCGCATCCTCGAGCAAGACGCGCAACGGCACCGGCGAGGTGCAGTTCACCGGAGTCCACGCGAGCGCGGGAGCCCCCTCGGAAACGGCCTCCCAGCGTATCGCCTTGATCTCGGTGTCAAGTCGAACCGAAAGGGAGAAGTCCTCGAGGTCGAGAAGATCCTGCATGTCCGACGCCCCCGCGCGGAACGGCGGCTCCCAGGACTCCAGATCGGCCAGGGCATACTCGATGGAGCCCTCTTCGGGGACACGATCGAGGGTTTCCAGGCGCTCGCCGGTTGCCTGAACGATCCACGAGCCACGGGCCAATTCCGGAAGCGGAGGCAGAACGCAGATCGCGCTTCGCCCATCGCTCGCGATCGCGGGCGACTCGATCTCGTCCCACTGCCATCCCCGGGCACCTTCCGGACGCCGGTAGAACCGCCGCCCCTCCATCATGAAGTCCGCCCCCGTTTCCGCGTCGCCGGCGGAGGGATCGGTATCGAGCAGGATCCGGAGGTTCTCCACGCGCGGCGACTCACGCGTCGCCACCTCGAACACCAGTCGCCCGTCGCCGCGCTCCATCCGCCGCGCCGAGACGCTGGTAATGTCGAGCGCCGCATCGGAAACCGGGGTTGGATCCGCGTCCCGCACCGCCCCTGCCTGCCCGATACCCGCGAGCGCCAGGACGGCAACGACGACCAGTCTGTGCATCCCGTTTTGATTCATGGGAACCAGAGTGTAGCCCTCTATCGGATCAAGCGCAATCGCGCGCATCCTTGCCAGCGCGGCCCGTTCCCATCATAATTCCAGCATGTCCGAACAGGCCTTCACGAATTACCGGCGGGACGAGCCTTCGTGCGCCAACGTCGCGCTGACACCGGCGAAGCTCCTCGCCATCTCGCGCGGATTCCTGTGCCTCTTCTGGGGGCTGCCGGTCGGACTCATGCTGTTCACCGGCGCGATTTCTCTTGCGGTCTTCCGGCAATTCCGGCTGCCCGCCTATGTCATCGGCGTTCTGATCGCCTACTGCGGCGTCCTCCACCTTCGGCGGACGGGCTCGCTCACGCCTTTGTGGAACAGGCGGCTGAGAATGGCCATCCTGCTCGCGCTGCTGCAGGTCTATCTCGCGCCGTTCCTGCACTGGTGGGAGCGCGCGCCCACGCAATCGTATTTCACCGCGAACGTGATCGTCCTCCTGTTCGCCACGGCGTGGGCATTCTTCGTGATCAACATGCTCGCCGCCGAGCTGGCCCGCGTCCTGCGCGACAACACGTTCCGCATCGAATCCCAGCTCAGCGCGTGGATATCTTTTTTCCTGATGCTGCTTCCGCTCTTCGAGGTGCTCGCGGTCTCCGCGGCTCTGCAGGCGAGCGCGGGCGGCTCCAGCCTCGTGGAGTTCATCCCGGCCCTGTTCCTTCTGCCCCGCTGGGCGTCGGCCTTCATCGTTGTTCCCTTCACCCTCACCATGGCGGTGGCGTGGAAAGCGAAGGAGCAGGCGCTTCATCGGCTGGCGGCCGGGGGCGGACCCGCGCGGACGGAGGGATCGCCACGATGAAGCCGTCGAGGAGAGCCTGTGCAGCCGCGCTATGCCTTCTCGTTCTTGCGGGATGCAAACGCGCCCCCGCGCCCGCGCAGGGAACCGGGCAGGAGCCCGACTATCGCGCGCTGATCGAACGCGCGCGCCAACGGAAAGAGGCCAGCTCGCGCTATGCGGATGTCGAACGGGCGCTGCGAGAATTCCAGGTCCAGCTCGGCCGTTTTCCCACGAACCTGAACGAAATCACGCGAACGGGATTCCTGGATGCGCTTCCGCCGCCGCCCGAAGGCATGGCGTACGCCTATGACCCGATGTCCGGAGCGATCCGGTTCGTGCGCGTGTCGGAAGACGGCCAGCCGCTGGAACCGAAACGCTGACCCGCTCCGTCGCACCTATTCCACCAACCCCAGCGCTTCCGCGCCGGGCCGGTCGGGCGTCAGCGGCACACTCGGTTCCAGAAGCTGAATGGATTTCCAGCGGCCCGCGATGAAGCGGAGGAAGAACCCGGCCGCGAGCAGGAACACGTAGACTGTCAGCCAGATCCAGGCGGCGACCACACCGAGCTTGAACACCGCAATGATCAGGTACTCGCCGGTGATCCACACGCCCCACGCGATGATCACGGAATAAACCATCACAAACCGCGTGTCTCCCGCGCCTTTCAACGCCCCCGAGAACACCAGGCTCGCGCCGTCCATCAGGCCCCAGATCGCCATCATGAGCAGCAGGTAGCGGCCCACCGGCAGAAGGGCATTCACATCGAGCGCATCCGTCCCGCGCCCCGCGAACAGCATGAAGTAGCCGCGCGGAAAGAACACGAACGTGGCGCCGATAAGGAGCATGTACAGCCACCCGAGCTTCATGCACGTCCATGTCGCGCGCTCGGCGCTCGCGCTCTCATTCTTCCCCTGGTACTGCCCCACAAGGATCGTCGCCGCCATCGCGAACCCGAGCAGCGGCATGAACGCGAGACCGTTGACCGCCAGCGCGATGTTGCTTGCCGCGAGCGCAACCTCGCCGAGACGCCCGATCAACAGCACGAACAGCGAGAACGACCCGACATCCAGCAGCAGGTGCACCGCGGACGGCAGCCCGAACCGGATCAATCGCCGCATCAGCGGCAGATCCAACCCGAGATGCTCGGCCGTTCCGTACTCCGCGCGCATGCGCGGCCGGAAGAAGATCGTGATGAAGATCGCGGGCGCGATGAACCCGGCGATCACGGTCGCCACGGCCGCGCCCCGAATCCCCATTTCCGGGAAGCCCCACCGCCCGAAGATCAGCGCGTAATCCAGCACGACATTGACGAGGTTGCCCGCGACGTGCGCGTACATGTTCGTCAGGGTGTCGCCCCGCCCCGTGAAGAAGCTGCTCAGCGCGGCGCCCAGCGGGGTCGTGACGCTCCCGATCATGAGGACGTTGAAGTACTGAAGCTCCGCCTCGTATACCGCCGGAGCGTGCCCGCTCACGCGCAGCAGCCACCAGCCCGCCGGCATCAGCGCCAGCATGACAGGCCACGAAAGGACGGCCAGGATCACGCCCTGCACGGTCGCGCGGCTGCACCCCGCGCGGTCCCCCGAGCCATGGTACTGCGCGACGAACGTGTTCGCGTATCCGGCGAGCGCCATGAACAGGCAGATCAGCGTGAAGGAGAGAATGCCCGCGGGCAGCGCCGCCTGGATCGCCGTGGCGCTGTACCACGAGAGGTACATGCGATCCACGAACTGCATCACCGTGAACGAACCCATGCTGATTATTAAAGGATATGCGACGCGCAGCACCTCGCGGTACCCGCCCGGCAGCTCCGATGGTTCAGCACGCGGAGGGAGTTCACACTTCCTGGGATCATCCGTTGACATCCGGCAGAAGATACACGCGGGCAAGCGGAATCACAAGCTCCCGAGCGTCGCGACCAGGCGACGCGAGAACACCGGAAGATAAGGATCGCGCGCGCCCATGCAGATCACGCAGTCGCCCGCGCGGCATTCGCTGGCCAATTCGTGGAGCAGCATGTCGTAGTCGCGCACCACGTACGCCCGAACCCCGCGTTCGCGCAGCTTTGCCACGAGGTCGCCGGACGAAATGCTCTGGTCGGCTGTGCCGCCGGAGTAGAACACGGGAAGGATGAAGAGACGGTCGTCCGGCCGGCACACCGCGCTGAAAGCGTCGGCCAGTTCGTGGAACATGTTCCTCAGCGGCGCGTATCCGTGCGGGCGCCACACCCCGAGCACGCGGCCGTGCAACGCCGCCACCGCCTGCCACGCGGCCTGGATCTTCGCCGGATTGTGGGCGTAATCGTCCACCACGCTCACGCCGCGCGCTCCGCCCGCGGGCTCGAGCCGCCGCTCGATGCCCCGGAAGGACGACAGCGCGTTGCGCACGGCCGCGAGGTCGAGCCCGAACCGGTCGCACAGCACCACGGCCGCAAAGGCGTTCTCCGCGTTGTGCCGGCCGATCAACGGGCACCGGAACGTCAACCCCTTGTACCAGAAGCTGCTGAAACCCGCTTCCGGCTCGGGGACGAAGACCTCTTCGACCAGTTCCAGCGTCCGCGGCAGCGCCTCGCCCTCCGTCTCGCGCAAGAGATCCGCCACTCCGCTGCCGCACACGATCCCCCGGTCCACCTGCGCGGCGAATTTCTTGAAAAGCACGCGCACGTCGTCCAACTCGAAGTGATCCTTCGACACGTTCGTGACCACCGCCCAGTCCGGCTGGAATTTCAGCAGCGACCGGTCGCTCTCGTCGGCCTCGAGGACCCACACGTCCGCCCGACCGACACGCACGTTGCCGATGCGGTACTCGCTCCGCCAGTCCACGAGCGCGCCCCCGTTGACCACCGTCGGATCCAGCCCGAGACACTCGAATATCCAGCCGATCATCCCGGCCACCGTGCTCTTCCCGGACGTGCCCGTGACGGCCACCAGTTTCCGGCCCGCCGCCAGGCAGGCCAGCATCTCCGCGCGATGCACGACCGGGACCCCCAATTCCACGGCGCGAAGCCGGTCGGGGTTGTCGTCCTCGATCGCCGTGCTCACGACCACCGCTTCCGTCCCCGGCACGACGCCAGACCCGTCCTGCGGCGTCAGCTTCAAGCCCGCGCGCGCCAGCTTGCGAAGTACCTCCATTTCCTCCCCGCGGTCGTGGAAACGGTCCGAACCCGACACGTCCGCGCCCTGCGCAAGCAGTACCTGCGCAAGCGCGCTCATGCCGACTCCGGCAACGCCTACCAAGTGATAGCGCTTCTCTGCCAACGCACTCATAGTTCAGTTCGCACCGCCCATGGATTATAGACCGGCTCATGATCCATGGCACTACTAAACGGACTAACCGCCGGCGGCTGTTGAAAACATGCGCCGCGCGTGTAAACTGAAGGTGGACGACTCAACGGGACTACCGGGAGGCACGAATGACGATCTTTGTTCCTCGTGAAACGGTTGCGGGCGAAACCCGCATCCCGCTCCTGCCCTCTGTCGCGAAGAGGCTCGTCTCCCTCGGAGCCGAACTCCAGGTCGAGGCCGGACTCGGTGCCCCGCTGGGCATCCCGGACGCTGACTTCGCGGAGGCCGGCGCCGGCATTTCATCCGACCGCGCCGCTTCGCTCCGCGCCGCCGATCTCGTTCTCCGTCTGAACAAGCCCGCGACCGAGGACGTGGTGCTATTGAAGAAGGGGTGCATCCATGTCAGCCTGCTCGATCCCTTCAACTCCGGGGAATTGCTCCGCGCCCTCGCCGACGCGCACGTCAGCGCGATCGCGATGGATAT
>JAKJGV010000006.1:43158-52264 GCA_022704185.1 Verrucomicrobiota bacterium | reverse complement strand
GCCGCAATACCGCGCAGGACCAAGGCGGCGGCGCCCGCCTCGGCGACAGCCTTCTCGAAAGTTGCACGGTCGTTTCCAATACGGCCCCGAAAGGCGGCGGATTTTACAGCTCGTTTTCCACTGCGCTCAATTCAATCGTCTACTTCAACTCTCCGCAAGACTACTCGAATCGCACAACCGCCAGTGTCTGGAGTTTCTGCTTTGCATCGCCGGCGCCTGTCGGAACGCAGAACTTCGACGACAATCCGCTCTTCCTGCTGCCCGCCGCAGACAACTATCGCCTCGCCACCAACTCACCATGTCGCGAGGCAGGAACCAACCAGGCCTGGATGAGCGGAGCAGAAGACCTTGATGGCGCACCGCGCATTTCAGGGAACTCCGTGGATATCGGCGCCTACGAACTCGGGGCGCTGATCGCAGACTTCGAGGCAATCCCGGCTTTCGGCGTTGCCCCGCTCGATGCCGCATTCACTGCGGTGGCCTCGGGAACCAACACGGGCAATGTCTGGTTCAGATGGGATTTTATAGACGACGGGAACTTCGATGAAGAAGGGCTTTGGCTCACCGCCGTCACCAATCAGTATCCCGGCGGCACGTATTCGGTTCTTCTCTCCGTCAGCAACTCGGCGGGGGAATCCGCGAGTGTCGTGAAAACGAATTATATCACCGCGCAAGCCGGTGTCTCCGCCGATTTCACCGCGGCGCCGCGCACCGGGGCCGCGCCGCTGATTGTGCAGTTCACCGACGCTTCCACGAACAATCCGCAGTATTGGTCGTGGGACTTTGAAAACGATGGCGCTGTGGACAGTACGGAGCAAGACCCGCTGCACACCTATACTTCCACGGGGTTGTTCACGGTGGCGCTGACCGTCAGCAACGATTTCGGCGGCGGCAACAGTTCCTCTGACACGATAATCAAGACCAACTTCATCAGCGCGCCGGCTTATCACCTGGTTGCCGATTTCACGGTCAGTGCCACCAACGCGCGGACCTACGAAGATATCGAGTTCACGGATCTCTCGCAGCACAACCCGACACACTGGACGTGGTATTTCCGCAACGTCGGCACGGGCGACAGTTTCGAGCAGAATCCAACCTCCTACTACACCTCGGCCGGCTACAAGACCGTGAAACTGGAGATCAGCAATGAATGGTCAAGCGCCGTGGTCGTCAAGACCAACCTGATCACGGTGACCGGCCATACCCTCACGCATTACGTCGCGCCCGGCGGGGGAAACTCGTCGCCTTACACGAACTGGGAAACCGCCGCGCACGCCATCGGAGACGCCATAGACGAGGCGGACGTTCTGGACACGATCGTCGTGAGCAATGGCGCGTACGGCGTGCCGTTTCTCGGACTGCTCTGCAACGGCATGGTGCTCACGTCGGCGAACGGCGCTGCGGCGACCATCATCAGCGGCGGCGGGTCCGAGAACATCATCCGCGCGGCGGCCGTCCGAAGCGAGCCGACAATCATCGACGGCTTCACGCTGACCAACGGGTACACGACGGGCGACGGCGGCGGCGTCTGGATCACCAGGAACGTCGCGGTGCAGAACTGTGTCATCACCGGATGCAGCGCGGACGAGGACGGAGGCGGGGTTCTCCTGAGCTACGGCGGCGTGGTGAGCAACTGCGATATCGTCGGAAACGCGGCGGGCAGCAGCGGGGGTGGCGTCTATATTTCCGACGGCGGCACGGTCACGCATTGCCGCGTGTGGGGCAACTCAGCGGGCGATGGCGGCGGCGGAATCCACGCCTATTCCACGAACGCGCGGAGCGCGGTGCTGATCAGCCATTGCGTCATCAGCAACAACCTCGGCTGCGGGGCTTACGTGTATCGCGGAACGATTCGCAACAGCCTTGTCACAACCAATCGCGCGTTCACGGGCGGCGGGCTCTACCTCGCGTATTCCGATGCGGAGAATTGCACGGTCTTCGGCAACGACGCGACGCATGGCGGCGGCGTCTACATGTCTTCCGTCAGCACCGCACGCAACTGCATCGTGTGGGGCAATTCGCGGTCGAATCTGTTCCGCAATGCCGGGGTCGTGTTCGAATATGGCAATGTCGAGCCAGCAACCACCGGGGCGGGAAACGTCGCGGGCGATCCGCGGTTCATGAACCCCGATGGCGGCGATTTCCGGTTGAAGTATGGATCTCCTGCCATTGACAGCGGCACCACCGACGCCGCGCTCGCCGACGATCTCGATGGCACGGCTCGGCCCCTCGACGGCAATTACGATGGATCAAGCGATTTCGACATGGGCTGCCATGAATATGACCCCGCAACCGCCGACTCGAATCAAGACAGCGTTCCGGACTGGTGGTATCACGGCTACTCGCTCAACCCAACCAGCCTGACCGTCACAACGGAAGACGATGACGAAGACACATTCAATAACCGGGCCGAATGGATCGCTTTGACCCACCCGACCGACAGCAACAGTTACTTTTTCGTCGTGGACATCCGCCGCACAAACTCCGTGTCGGTCGCGTTCAATGGCGCAACACAGCGCGTCTATTCTCTGCAAAGCAACACGAACCTTTCAGACGATTCGTGGTTGATGGTTGCCGGCGCGACCAATCGTCCCGGCGCTGGCCCTGCCACCATGCTCATAGACACAGACAACGCCATTATCAACGCCTACCGCGTTCAAGTCTCATTGCCGTAATTTCCCATCCAGAAAATGAACGCCGCCAGCCTCGGCTCTTGACGCCGGTCATATTATCATATATGATAATACTGTGATTAATTCCATATCCTCGCAATTGCGGCGGCGGCGCCGCGCGCTCGGCTGGTCTCTTGGCCAACTCGCGCGGAGGGCCGACACATCGTCCGCCACGCTCAGCCGCTACGAGAGCGGATGGACCCGTTTTGAGATTGGAACGCTCGAAAAACTGGCCGCCGCGCTCAGATGCGAATTGCGGGTGGAACTGAACCCGTTGCGCGTACAACACACAAGGAACATCACTCGGGCCCGCGCCGTGCGGCAACTGGGCAGATTGTTCTGGGATTACAAACTGACAGGAAAGGATCTGAAGGACCGGCAGGACTGGGTTGTTGAAAGGGTTCTTGAGTTCGGACAGTTGAACGACATTGTCTTGCTGCAAAAACTGTTTGGGCGGCGCGGATTTCTCGATTCGGTCAGCGCAGCCTCAAGACTATCGAAACGAACGGCCGCGTTCTGGTCGGCCATGTTGAAGAAGGAGGGCATGACATGCACGAGAAGGTTCTCACGCCCCAAGGCTTGGAACTCCTGAAGCGGCTGGAAGCGGATTCCTCGCCCGAACTGCGCGGATGGATCCTCGCCGGCGGGACCGGGTTGGCCCTGCTCAAAGGACATCGCATTTCCGAGGATTTTGATTTCTTCCGCACGGACCACATGGATGTGCGCAGGTTGCACGACGTCCTTGCCCGGCACGGCCGTTACGAAACTCTGCAGGAAGCCGAACACACGCTGACGGTCATTATTCGGAAGACAAAAGTTTCGTTCTTCTGTGTCCGTGATCCTTTCCTTTTTCCGGCAACTCCATACCGATTTGCGGGAATTGCCGACTATCGCGACATCGCCCTCATGAAATTGGCCGCCATATCCGGGCGCGGGAGCAGAAAGGATTTCGTGGATCTTTACACCATTCTCCGCGGGAAACCGACGTTGAAGCAGTACTTTGAACTCTTCCCTCAGAAATACGGTCCGAACAGGGCCAATATCTACCATGTGCTGAAGAGCGTTGTTTACTTCGACGATGCCGAGAAAGAGCCCATGCCGCGCATGATCGAGCCGTTCAGCTGGAAGGACTGCAAAACCTTCTTCGTTCGCGAAGCCCACGCTGTTGTTCTGCCCTGAGCGCCCTACAGCGCCTTGACGAACAGCTCGGGTCGTGAGGCGTCGGGGCGGAATCCGTTGCGGCGCAGGTACCGCTGGTGGACCGCGAGGCCGCTTTCCGCGACGAAGCGCTTGATGCCCTTCTGCTTGAAGTACATCCGCTTGATGTCGTAGACGAACACGCCGATCTTGAAGTCGCGGTAAGCCGGGATCACGTAGTCCGCGACGATGCGCGCCTCCTCCCCGTCGAGCCGCAGCGCGAGGAACCCCACCGGAAGCATGTTGCGGAACAGCATGTACGTTTCCGTCCCGACAAGTTGCTCAAACCGCGCGTCCGGGAAGAACGCATGAATGTCGTTCTCGTGGTAGAGGAAGAACTTCTTGAAATACTCCTGCCCGATCTCGGCGAGCGGCGAGAGCTCGAAGTAGTCGCGGCAGCGGACCATCTGCACGAGGAACCACGCGTCGATGCCGACGATGATCGCGTTGATTCCGAAAACCGGCCACGCCTTGATGATCAGGCCGTAGAGCGAGAAAAGAAGCGAGCCCGCGAGGTTGATCCATCGCAGCTTGACCAGCGATTTCATCAACAGCGAGACCAGGATCACCACCGATCCCGCGTACCCGATCAGTTCGGCAAAATTCATTGGGCTTTAAGATAACGCTAAATGACTCACACCTCAAATCCATAGCGCAGGCAGACCGGAGAACTGGAGTGGAGGAGTGTTGGAGTAATGGGAGGATATCCGAATTCTTCTCTCACAGCCCTCCCCTGGCGGCAGAACTCGCGAGACTTTGCGTTGACGAGCGGTAGCGAGTCAATCCTCACTCCAGCCTCGCGCGCACTTCCTTGATCAGCGCCTCGACGTGGGCAACGATGGCGTTCACTTCGATTCTCGCCTGGCTTCGCCATTCCGGCTCTGCCAGGCGCTGTTCGTCGGCCGAGTCCAGGCCCGCCAGCGCATCGCGCAGGTAGCGGCGGGCTTTCTTCAGCCGGACCAGCGTGTCCCCGGCAAACAGCGGGTCCGGCGGCCATTCCTCGTCGCGAACGGATCCGTTCAGCGCGCCCGCGAGCTTGGCCGAGGCAATCTGAACGCCATCCACGATCTCGTTCAACGGATGCTCATGCGAGGCTGATTCCGCGACCCACGCATGGTCTTTTACATCGTGGTAAAGCCGGGAGGCCAGGTCGCTGCATGTTTCGACCAGAGGGTGGTTTTCCCACTCATCGAAGCCGCCGCCGGCCTCCATCTCTTCGAGCGCCTCCTCCGCAACGGCATTCATTTCCTCGATCCATGCCTCGCGTTCCGCTTCCTGTTCCGGCGTCAGCGGCTCCGGTTCCGGCTCGCCGCGCTCTTTCCGGAGCCGCTCCTTTTCCTCATCGAAAATCCGTTCGAAATCGCTTTCCTCGCGCCCCTCGCGCTCAAGCCGTGCCCCGACCCGATCCAGCAAAAGGTCCATTCGCGCTGCCTCCGCATCCGCCTCCTCCTCGACGCGACTGGTGGGCTGATCGTCGGAATCGTCGTGCGCCTCGCGACTCTGGGCGAGGGACTCCACCGCGAGGTCCATGAAGTTGTGCAGCGCTTCGCTGCTTGCCGACTGGCGCTCCCGCTCATCCTCGTCGGTCATCTCCCACGCGGGCAGGCCGTCCAACTCCAGCTTATAGTCCGAGGACTCGATGACCACCCGGCCGTTCTGCTCGCTGTACCACTCGAGATACAGGGCGTTGGCCATGTGAAACGTGAACTTCCGGTCGGTTTTGTACGACGCGATGAACTCCTCCATCGGGCAGTCCGGCACCCGCACCTTCCGGGAGGCCGTGATGTCGCCGACCACGCCGACCTGGTGCTCCGCGAACCCGTCCAGTTTACCCGGCTCGGGAGACGGATTCGTAGCGACGATCCGGTGACCCGCGAGGTCGCGCCACGGATTGCCTTTCAGATCGAGAGTGACCGGCTCGACCCGGCCCTCGAACCACAGCGTCCCGACCACCCGGCCCTTGGTCCGGTTGTCCAGCTCGGCTCGAACAAGTTGCTTGTCAATACGCCATGCCATGGGGCGCGTATTATCGCGGATGCGCCCGATCAATCAAGCGCCGATGATCGCGCGCCGGGTTGAAAACCGCCCGATCCGGGCGACATTGCCTTTGATTATGAACATCGAAGGCCTCAAGAACCGCCTCGCCGCCGAGCAAAGTCCTTATCTTCTTCAGCACGCGACAAACCCCGTGGACTGGTTCCCGTGGGGCGAGGAGGCCTTTGCGAAGGCGCGGCGCGAGAACAAGCCGGTATTTCTTTCCGTCGGCTACTCCACCTGCCATTGGTGCCACGTGATGGCCGAGGAATCGTTCGCCGATCCCGACACCGCGCGCCTGCTGAACGAGCATTTTGTTTCCATCAAGGTGGACCGGGAAGAACGCCCCGACGTGGACCGGGTGTACATGACCTTCGTGCAGGCGACCACCGGCGGCGGGGGGTGGCCGATGAGTGTCTGGCTGACGCCCGACCTCAAGCCTTTCTTCGGCGGCACGTATTTCCCGCCCGAAGACCGCTGGGGCCATCCCGCGTTCAAGCGGGTCCTCCGTGAAATCGCCGAGGCCTGGGCCCGCGACGCTTCGCGGCTGGCCGAGGAGGCCGAGAACGTGCTGCAGCAACTCCGCGAACGGACGCCGGCGCCGACCGCCGGCACGCTTCAATCCGAGCGCGAACTGCTCGAGGTCGCGACCGGGCATTTACACGCTTCATTCGATCCCGTGAACGGCGGCTTTGGCGGCGCACCGAAATTTCCGCGCCCGTCCGTCTTCGAGTTCCTGCTTCGCCACTACGAGCGGACCGGGAACGCGGACGCCCTGCATATGGCCGTTTTCACGTTGCGCGGGATGGCGAGCGGCGGAATCCGTGACCATCTCGGCGGCGGGTTTCACCGGTACAGCGTGGACGCGGAATGGCGCGTGCCCCACTTCGAGAAGATGCTCTACGATCAGGCCCAGCTCGCGAGCGTCTTTTTGGAAGCGTTTCGCCTGACACGCGAAGCGTTCTTCGAGGAGATCGCGAGAGAGACGCTCGACTACGTATTGCGGGAGATGACCGGCTATGACGGCCAGTTCTTCTCGGCCGAAGACGCCGACAGTCCTCTGCCGGAGGACCCGTCGCGCCACAGCGAAGGCGCATTTTACCTGTGGACGTCCGACGAAATAGCTGCCGCCCTGGAACCCGGCATGGCGCGCCTTTTCTGCGCCCACTACGGCGTTGAAGCAGGCGGCAATGTCACGGCCGACCCGCACGGCATGTTCAAGGGCAGGAATATCCTGCACGCGCGCGCCGGCGACATCTCCGACGACGTTCGCGCCGACCTCAAAGAGGCGCGCCGAGTGCTGTTTGAGGTCCGCGCGCGACGGCCCCGCCCGCATCGCGACGACAAGACGCTGACCTCCTGGAACGCGCTCATGATATCGGCCCTCGCCCGCGCCCACCGCGTGCTCGGCGAGAACCGCTACCTCGTGAACGCCCGTGCAGCCGCCGCATTCATCCGGCAGCACCTTTACGACGAAACTTCCGGCCTCCTGTTTCGCCGCTTTCGCGCCGGCAAGGCAGGCATCGCCGGGGGACTCGACGATTACGCCTTTCTCGTGCAGGCACTGCTTGATCTGCACGAAGCGAATGCGGATCCCGCCACGCTGTCGTGGGCGCTCGCGCTCCAGGAGAAGCAGGACGTTTTGTTTGCCGATCGTGAAAGGGGCGGGTACTTCAGCACGTCATTGGACGCAGCGGATATCGTGTTGCGGATGAAGGACGATTACGACGGCGCAGAGCCCGCGGCGAATTCGATCACGGCCATGAACCTGCTTCGGCTCTCAAGCCTAGATCGAAACCGCGCGTTTCTCTCGGAGGCGGAGCGCGGCATGGCGGCCGCCGCGGTACGTTTCCGGCATTCGCCGACAGCCATCCCGCAGATGCTGGCTGCGATGGAAACCCATCTTGCCTTGAGCGCGAAAAACGCCTTGCAGCAGGCTTGCGGTCCCGGGGGGTGCGCGGTGCCGACCTGATCCGGCAATCAGTCGTCCCACTCCAGAACGAAGCAGTTGCGCGCATCGGGCCACACATCGTAGGACCAGCTTCCGCTGGAAAACACCTTGGGACCATCCACCCGTTCGCGCAGCGGATCCACGAAGGTGCTGTACACAACCGCTTCGCCGGTGACCCATTCATGCTGGCCGTTCTTCGTGGTCAGACCGATCCAGCACCAGGCCCCGCGGGGGAAGAGGGACGCAACGAAGGCATTCTCTTCGCGGCCGGAGATGGTCAGCAGGTGGCCGCCGACGCTCGCGCAGAAATCGCGCGCCTCGGACCACGTGAGCAGCCGCGGAACGAACAGGTAGTGATGGCCTCCGAATTCCGCGGCATACTCGCGCAGCTTGTCGTGCTGTCCCTGGCGAATGGCCAGCAGGATGGCGGTGTTCTTGGCGTGCTCGGCAAAGCGGAAATCGCGAGACCACGCACGGTAGATCCATTCGAGCTCTTCGGTGGGAAGCGTGTCGCAGTCGAAATAGAAACTTTCGGGCGGGTTGCGGATGAAAGTGCCGATCCCGCGCAGGGGGTTCACGCCGCACGTGCACGAGCCCAGCGGCATGCCGACAAGAGGCTCGATCGTCCGCACGCGGTTGGCATGGCAGCTGAACATCGTGAGCGACATGCCGCGCAACGGGGCAAGATTCTCGATCTGGTTGCCGCCGCAATGAAGGATGATCAACGGCATGCCGGTCAGCGGTTCCAGGTTGTCGATCTGGTTGCCGCTGCACATCAGTGTTCCAAGCGGCATGCCGCGCAGGGGTTCCAGGGACGTGATCCGGTTGGCGTCGCAGTAGAGCGCCTGCAAGGGCAGCCCCTTCAGCGGCTCCAGGGTTTCCAGTTGGTTGCCCCAGCAACCCAGCCACGTCAGTTTCATGCCGCGCAACGGCTCGAGGCCGTCCTCCAGGAGGCAGCCGCCGCAGTTGAGCATCGTGAGCGGCATCCCGCTCAAAGGCTCCAGGCTCCGCACATGGGCGCACTCGCAAAGCAGTGTATCCAGCGGCATTCCCCTCAAGGGCTCCAGGCTTCGGATCGGATTCCCGCCGCAATTCAGGGTCACCAGCGGCATGCCCGTCAGGGGCGAGAGATCCTCGATGGAGTTCCCCGCGCAGTAAAGCGAGGTCACAGGGAGCCCCCGAAGCGGCTCGAGATCGCGGATACCCGCGCGCGTGACCTCGACCGTCAACCCGACGTTATCCACGCGAATCT
>JAKJGV010000006.1:26181-43144 GCA_022704185.1 Verrucomicrobiota bacterium | reverse complement strand
CCTGCCATTCCGGAAGCCGGCGATGCATCTCGTTCCGGTTGTACGCGGTCTCGTAGCCGCGGCGCGCGCGAGCCATGCGATCGGCGTCCGGCATCGCCTCCATCACCTCGCGGAACAGATCCATGGCCGTCACGTAATGGCCCTTCACCATCTGCCGCTCCGCCGTATCGAGGATGTCGCTCTTCCACGGCGTGCCCAGGCTGTACACGCGAACGCGGCTGTAACGCGTGTCGGCCATCCACCCCAACAAGCCCACGGCGGTGCGGTCGGCGCCGGACACCTCCTCGCCGTTCACCTCCAGGCGCAGCCGCGCGCCGATGCGCTCGGCCAGCACCTTGTACTTCTTGCCGCGCACGAGGGGCGACGCCGGCGCGCTCCAGAGGCGGTGGTTCGATTTCATCAGCACGTTCAGGGTGTTGCTGTAGCCGCCGTACTTCAGCTCGTAACCGCTGGACGGGATCTCGTTGCGGTTTGCCGCCACGATCGAGCTCATGAAACAACCGACGTCGTTGAGATAGGAGCTTTCCTGCCGGCACTCGAACTCGATGCGAATGTCGCCGGAGACCTCGCGGCGCAGCAGCAACAGCTGGGGCTCGCCGGCATATAGGCGAAGCTCGCCTTCCTTGATCTCGTATTTTCCTCCGACGATCTCCCACCGGGCGAGCACGTTCTGATCGGAAAAATCCTCGTCTATGACGAGATGCCAGATCAGCCCGTCCTGGAAAGCCTCCACGTCGCGCTGCAGTTCGCGCACCGACTGATACCGCTCATCCGGCTCGGTGGCCATGGCCTTCATCACGATGTCCGAGAGCGCCTTCGGGATCTGGCCGCCGGGGACATGAGGAAACCGGTTCTTGTTCTCGCGCTCGCCCTCGCTGCTGGCCGCATCGAGCCACGGGTTGTACATCGCGGGCGGGACGATGTCGCCGTTGATGATCTTGATGAGAATCTCCTTGAGGTCGTCGCCGCGCACCGGGGGCCGCAAGGTCAGGATGCTGTAGAGGATCGCGCCCAGGGAGTAGATGTCCGTGCGCAAGTCGACGTCGGCGGAGCCGGCGCGCGCCTGCTCGGGCGCCATGAAACCCGGGGTGCCCATGATGCGCCCGCTCATCGTCTTGAGCCCGGTGCCGATCTTGTCCGTGCGAATCGAGGTCACCGTCGTTTCCCCGGTCCGCATCGGGCGACCCCCTTCTTCCTGGTCCGAATCCTCCGAGGGCGCCCTTTCCTCCGGGCTGCCGGCTTCTTCCGCCGAGGTGCTGACCGAGGAATGCCCGAGCACTTTCGCGAGCCCCCAGTCCATGACCACCACTTCGCCGAAGTCGCCGATCATGATGTTGTCGGGCTTGAGGTCGCGATGCACCACGTTGCGGGAATGGGAGAACGCCACGGCGTCGCACGTCTTCTGGAAAATCGTCAGCAGGCGCGCAAGCGGGTACTGTTCGATCACCTCCTGCTTCCTGCGCCGGATGTCGTCGAGCGCATCGCTCAGCACCAGCCCCTTCACATACTTCATCGTGTAGTACACGTTGCCCGCGGCGTCCACCCCGAGGTCGTGCACGGGCACGATGTTGGGATGCTCGAGCTGGGAGGTGATCTGCGCCTCCTCGATGAAACGGAGCACGTCTTCCTCTTCGTAGCGGGGATCCTCGATGCGCAGCACCTTCATCGCCACGGTGCGACGGCAGTTGATGTCGCGCACTTCGCGAACGGTCCCCATGCCCCCTTCGGCGATCATGCTCCCGACGACGTATTTCTCACCGCCTTCGACCCGCAGAACCGAGCTGGGTCGCACGGGCTCCGCTTGTTCGGGGATCGGGCGGCGAGTAAGGCCCCGCTGGGTCAGGTACTCGGAAATCGTGCCGGCACCCGCAACTTCGACAGCCATCGTGGTATTCCAGACGGCTTCCGCCGCTTGCTGCTCCGATATCTGCTCCGAACCTTTCGCAACGGCCCTCTTCTGAAGCCGCCGCTCGTCCGCCCCTTTTGCTGGCTTCTTCTTCTTCATCGGCCGGGAATGGATGAATGCCCCTTTACCGCCGCATGCCGCCGACGGTCCTGCGCGAAACAAGATCAGCGGCGTTTTTGGCTTTTCGCACCCACTGTCCTCCGTATAATAACCCATGGGCGATTCCATGTGAATGCTAACGTGCTTGGAAGAACGCGTATGAAACTCATCCGAGTCGTCGGAATAGGCGTGTTGGGGCTGATGATCCTGTCAGGCGGATGCAGGAAGGGCGGATCGCCTGGAGGCGCCGAGGCACCCGCGGTGCAGCAGACGGTTGTCGTGTTCGAGGGCGTTCCGCCCGAAGATGAGGTGATTCTCAAAGACCTGCTGCGCGTGGACGGGGTTCTCACCAAGGGCACGCAGTACATCGTTTCCATCAACGGGCAGATCTGCAACGTGGGCGAGAACCTCCGGCTGACCGCCAGAACACGCGTCTACAACCTCACGCTTCTTTCGATCTCCGGCGACCGCGTGCTCGTCAGCGCCGTTCAGAAGCCTCAGCAGCAGCCTGAGCAACCGTAGCCGATGCGGATGGCTGCCGCGATTTCACCCTGAGCCAGTCCACGGCAACCGCATGCCCGCGTCCCGCCGTGTACCCCGCACGCAGCGTGATGCGATTCCGCCCGGGCGTCAGCACCCCTTCCGGAATCACGGCTTCGAAACACTCGAAAGAAAAACCGTCCACATGAGGAAATACCCATTCAGCGATGAAACGGTCGTTGACGTACAACCCCAGCGTTTGCCTTCTCTGCGGCGTGTAGAACGCCGCAACCCTGATCTCGAAATCCGCGGCATCTCCTGAAGCCAGGCTGACCCATAAATCGGCTTCCAAGTGATTGCGCATCCACGCGTAGTTCGGCCCCCCGCGGCTCTTCTCGAAACGTCCCCACCCGAACCCGAACTCAGCCGGCTGCCCCTTCTCCCCCACATCCACAAAAACCTCGCCGGGTGCCGAGGAACCACAAACGACTGCCACAAGTACAATCGCCACAAGACGCAGCCCGATCAGGCACACCGCCCGCCGCCGTACCCCCCCATCACCAGTCGTCCGGATTATTCGCATACCACATTCTTGCAGCCCTTCTGATGGCCGTCAAAGTCGAACAGATATCAACAAGCCCCTTGAAGAGCGTCTGGAGACCGCTTCTACCATCCTAATCAACAGCGTCGAAGCCAAGCATAGAACCTAAAATATTAGCCTTTACATCCAAAAGATCAGCGCGCTATATTTTAGGATATATACAATATCTTAGGTTATGGGCACATCAACAATAGAACTTGCGGAGAAGCTCCTTAAGGTCGCTTCGCAGCACGGCGGCTATTTCACTGCTGCGCAGGCGGTTACGGTTGGATATGCCGACAGTACGCATGGATACCACATTCGAAACGGAGACTGGGAGCGGGCTGGCAGGGGGGTATATAGGCTTGTCGGCTGCCCCCCGTCAAAATGGGCTCGGCTGTTCCTTTTCCTGCTATGGTCCAGGGGGCGGGACGGTGCGCCGCAGGGCACGTTTTGCCGACAGTCAGCGCTGCTCCTCCATGGCGTGGAAAGCAGGAATGGCGGCCCGGTTCACATGATTGTTCCACCTTCGTTCCGTAGGAACACGCCGATCCCGACCGGCCTGAGGGTCTATCACGAGACCGTTGCTCCGAACGATATCGTCATCCTCGATGGTCTGCCCGCCACAAAGCTCGGCAAGACAATGTCTGATCTCGGCCTCTGCAGCACAGAACCTAAAATATCTGCCCGGAGCCTAGATGCCGGCCAAAGGGAGCTTGGTTTCTGGGACGCTCCAGCGGTCACTTCCCTCCGCACAACAAGCGAATGGTCAGGCGGTTTGAGCTTCAACGAGGCCATTAGCCGTGGCGAAGACTGAGGCAGATCCGTCTCCGTTTTCTGTATTGCATACTCGAAGACCAATATGGAAAATAGAGTCTTGCACAAAGTCTGCAGAATCAGGAATATTATCACATGAACAAACTAATTCGGTTTAGTACTGTTGTTTTGTTGATTGTGAGCGCTTGCAGCCTTTCTATCGTTGCTTGCAGGCAGAAAAGCGAAGTGAAGCGTTCGGACGCTCAGAAGCCTGAGTCGGTTTCCGAAGCGGCTCCCTCTGACGCGCCTGCCGCGCGCGCGCCGGCGGTGACAAATGACGGTTCCTGGGTGGTGACCGCGTCTTCCACGGAGAAGGATCTGTTGCCCGAACTGGCGGCGGACCAGGATCTCTACACGCGATGGTCCAGCGTATTCGAAAACGATCAGTGGTGGCAGGTGGACTTCGGCCGCGCTCACATGCTGCACAACACGGCGATTCACTGGGAAGACGCGTACGCGGCAGCATACCGCGTGGCGATATCCACAGACGGTGAATCGTGGACGGAGGTTCACGCAGAGGAATCCGGCAAGCCCGGGCTTCGGCTTGTATCCTTCCCTCCCCAGCTCGCGCGATATGTCCGCATTGACTGCGAGCGCAGGGGCACCGAGTGGGGGTTCTCCATTCTTGACGTGGAGTTCAACGCGCCGGAACCGCCGCGCATGATCGCAACGGCATCGTCCGGCACCGGCGACTACGCGGCGCGCTATGCGGTGGACGGGGACACGGCGACGCGCTGGAGCAGCAATTTCGGCGACAGCGAGTGGTGGCAGGCCGAGTTCGAGGAGCCCCAATTCCTGGCCGGCATGAAGATTCTCTGGGAGACGGCTTTCGCGGAGAAATACGAGATCGCTGTTTCGGATGATGGGCAGAAATGGAAAACCGTTTACGACGTCTTGGAGGGCGACGGACAGACGGACATTCTTTTCTTCGCTCCGGTACGCGCGAAGTTCCTGCGGATCGTCTGCAAGCAGCGCGGCACGGGTTGGGGTAATTCGATCTGGGAAATCGAATTCTTCACCGACCGCCAGCAGGTTGAGACCCTCGCGAGCTCCGCCGCCGAGAATCGCGGAGCGGCGCTCGCGCTCGACGGGCGCCCGGACACGTCATGGAAATCGGCGGACGACGGGGAGCAGTGGTTGCAGTTGAATCTGCCGCGGGAAATGCACCTCGGGGGCATGGCCCTCTTGTGGGGAGAAGACTACGCGGTTTCGTACGAAGTCGAGTGGTCGCAGGACGGAGACAAGTGGACCCGCGCCTACGAGGAGTCCTTCGGCAACGGCGAAAGCGACTATGTTTTCTTCCCGGGCGCGCGCGCACGATTCCTGAGGCTCCTGTGCAAAACCAGCAGCGCCGGAAAAGGCTACGAGGTCGCCCTGGTCGAAGTGAAGAGCGGCGAGGAACAGTCCACGCCGCTCCGTGAATACCAGGCCAAGGCGCGCAACTCCGAGCCGGGACGATTCCCGATGTGGCTGACGAGGCAACAGGAGTTCTGGACCGTCGTGGGACTCCCGCAAGATGACCAGGAAAGCCTGCTCGGCGAAACGGGCACGTTCGAGCCCTTCAAAGGAGCGTTTTCCGTCCAGCCGTTCGTCGTCGTGGACGGGAAGATCACGTCCTGGGCAGATGTGGAGTTGTCGCAGAGGCTCGAACAGGACTATCTTCCGATTCCGTCGGCAAGCTGGCGCACAGGCGGCTGGAAGATGGACGTCACCGCGACGGCTTTTGGCCGGCCGGGCGCCGCGTTCACCGCCGTGCGTTACCGCATGAGCAACGCGGGAGGCAAACCGCTGTCAGGAAACCTGGTGCTCGCCGTGCGCCCGGTGCAGCTCAACCCGGTGTGGCAGCATGGAGGCATGAGTCGGATTGATTTCGCCGAGTACTTCGCGAACGCGAACCCCGCTGTCGTCAGGATGAACCAACGCGTGGGGCTTATCCTCCCTGTCGTCCCCTCGAAGGTCGGAATGTCCGTGCTGAAGGACGGCGACATCAACGACCATCTCACGCGAGGTTCCTTCCCGGATGTCGCAAGACTGAACGATTCGGACGGGAAGATCGGCGTCGGACTTGTGTACGACCTGAATATTCCTGCGGGCGAAAGCCGGGATATCGTCGTGGTCTATCCCCTGCATGACGCGTTCGAGCTCAGCCCGGCATGGAACACGGAGCCCGCCCAGGCGTTCGAACAGAAACTGGCCGAAACGGCCGCGGCGTGGAAGAAGCTTCTCGACAAGCTCGTCATTGACATTCCCGAACCGCGCCTGATCCAGACGCTCAAGAGCAATCTCGGCTATGTGCTGATCAACCGCGACGCCCCTTGGTTCAAGCCCGGTTCGCGGAACTACAATCATTCGTGGATGCGCGACGGCGCGCTGACCGGCGTCGCCACTCTGCGCATGGGCAGGCCAGACCTCGTGAAGGCGTTCATCGAGAACTTCAGCCAGTTCGTGAATCACGACGGCTGGGTTCCGTACATCATTCTCGAGAACGGACAACCCATCGGCTACAACCCGAACATGGAAGGCGGCGAAGGTCACGAATTCGACAGCCAGGGCGAATTCGTCTTCATCGTCCGCCAGTATTTCGATTTCACCGCAGACGAGGCCCTCGTCCAATCCGTCTATCCCGCGGTTGTGCGCGCCCTGCAGTACGGCCGCGAAATCCGCAAGCGGCGCATGACGGACCAGTACAGGGATACGGTCTACTGGGGCATTCTTCCCCCGTCCAACAGCCACGAAGGCTACTACCCCGCGAAACACAGCTACTGGGACGATTTCTGGATGCTGCGCGGCCTCAAGGACGGCGCCTACCTGGCTGAAACGCTCGGGCACCCGGAAGATGTCGAATGGATGCGCGAGGAGGAAAAGCACCTGCGCGAATGCCTGCTGAAGTCCATCATGGCCGTGATCCGCCGCGACAACATCCCGTATATCCCGGGTTGCGCGGAACTGGGCGACGAGGATCCGACCTCCACGTCCATCGCCATCATGGCCTGCGACGAAACGGACCACCTCCCGCAGCCGTACCTGAAGCAGACGTTCGATCGCTACCAGGACCGAATCTCAAAACGGCACGCGGGCACGGCCGACACGTTCACGCCCTACGAGGTGAGGAATGCGGACGTCTTCGTACGGCTGGGCCAGCGCGAACGGGCGCTGGCGATGTTCCGCCACTTCATGAAGGATTCCATGAGGCCGCACAACTGGAATCACATGGCGGAGGTCATTCATGCCACGCCGCGCGCGCCCTCCTACATCGGAGATATGCCGCACACGTGGGTGGGCTCCGACTACATCAACGCCGTGCGATCCATCTTCTCCTACGTGCACGAGGATGCGATCGTTCTCGCCGCCGGGGTGGATCCTGCGTGGCTGGAATCGGGTGTCCGCGTCGAGCATCTTCCCACGCAATACGGCGAAGTGGCCTACTCGATGAAGCGCGACGGGAAGTCCGTGGTCTTCGAAGCGAGCGGCTCGGTTAATCCGCCGAAAGGGTTCGTTCTTCCCTTGCCAGCCTCGCTGGCATCCATGAAAGCTTCGGTGAACGGCAAAGCCGCCAAGGCCGACCCGGACGGAGGCCTCCGGTTCTCGGAACTGCCTGTCACGATACGGCTTGAGCCGTAATATCGGGAGAGAAGATGCGGCACGGGCTTCCGGAGCTGAAGGGGATGGACAGCGCCCATTTGCCCGTGCCGCTGGTTCGGGGGAACCAAAAGCAATCTAGTATGTATCTAGTATATTATTGTGAGTTGGGTCAAGCCTTTTGAAGGTGGGCGCGAATGATTCTTGATAGTCTCTCAAATTCAATGTGTTACGCCGAAAAGCACCCGCTTTTTCAGGCCGCCTTTGACTTCCTGGCGGACAAGGAGCTCGACCGGCTTCCGCCGGGAAAGTACATCTTGAACGTCGATTCGCTGTACGCGGTGGTCAGTCGCGACGAAGGGCGCGGCCGCGACGCGGCACGGCTTGAGGCGCACCGGAGATATATTGATATCCAGTTCGTCGCGGCAGGCGAGGAGTTGATCGGATGGCGCGACCTCTCGTCATGCCGGACGCGCGCCCAGGCTTATGACTCCGGCAAGGATATTGAGTTCTTCGCGGATGAACCCGAGCGCTGGGTAAGCGTGCCGCCGGGGTCGTTCGCCATTTTCTTTCCGGAGGACGCCCACGCGCCGCTCGCAGGCTGCGGCCCCGTGCGCAAAGTGGTCGTGAAAGTGGCCGCCGGTTGATCGCCGGCGGATCGGAAGAAGGTTGTGCGATGAACGCGAACGACGTTCCGCCCTATCGGTTGTATTCAGACCTGGCCCATCTCTGGCCGCTTATGAGCCCGCCCGGGGAATACGCCGAGGAAGCGGCGCACTGGCGCCGCGTTCTCCGCGAGGCACTCGGCCCCGGACGGCATCGCATCCTGGAACTCGGCGTCGGCGGAGGCCACAACCTTTTCCACCTGGCCGGGGACTTCGACGCTACGGCGGCGGATATCTCCGAAGCCATGCTCGCAAACTCCCGCCGCTTGAACCCCGGCGTCGCGCACCTCCTCGGGGACATGCGAACCCTGCGGCTCGACAAGAAGTTCGACGCGGTCCTCATCCACGACGCGATCAGCCACATGCTCACCGAGCACGACTTGCTCGCGGCATTCACGACGGCAGCCGCACACCTTAATCCGGGAGGCATTTTCGTTACGGCGCCGGATAACTTCAAGGAGACCTTCAAATCCCCCTACACTGAATGTTGCACGCATTCGAACGGTGAAATGGATCTGACCTATTGCGAGTACGGTTATGATCCCGACCCCGGCGATACGACGATCTCTCTGTTCTTCACCTTCCTCATTCGGACGAAAACGGGCCTGCAAATCGAGCATGACCGCGGCTTCACGGGCCTTTTCCCCAAGGACACGTGGCGACGGCTGTTTGAGGCGGCGGGGTTCGAGTTCGGCGAGCGACGGTTCCGGCTCAAGTCAGCGGGCGTCGAATACACGCTGTTGATCGGGAGATTGAAGCCGCCTCACCTTGGTTGAGTTCGCCCCGCCAGGCACTTCCGGATGCACCGGTCCATCCCGTTCACGAAGGCCTGCGCAGAGAATCGTTCGGCGTTCTTCCTTATCGCTTGAGCGTCCCAGCGGAGCTGGTCGCATTTTGCGACCGCCTCGAGAAGGCTTTCTTCCGTCTGCTGCGCGAAGAACACGCCCGACACGCCCTCCGCGACCGACTCCAGGGCGCCGCCGCGCGCAAAAGCGACCACGGGACAACCGCACGCCTGCGCCTCGACCGGCACGATCCCAAAATCCTCTTCGCCGGGGAAGACGAGACAGCGGCAGGTACGGTACAGATCTCTCACCGTTTCATCCGATTGCCACCCCATGAACTCGATGCCGGGGCCGGCCGACGAACGCAGGCGCTCGAACTCGGTGCCCGTCCCGACGATCCGCAACGGGAACCCGAGGCGGGTGTACGCGCGCACGGCAAGGTCCACGCGCTTGTAGGGAACGAGCGCGGAGACGATGAGATCGAACGCGCGGGCCCGCTCCCCGCCGGGCGTGAAGAAATCCGTGTTCACCGGCGGATAGACGACTTCCGAGTCGCGCCCGTAGAAGTCCTTGATTCGCTGCTGCACGTGGCGGCTCAGCGTTACAAACAGATCCACGCGCTCCGAGTTGCGCCGGTCCCAGGCCCGCATCGCGCGCAGGATCGGCGAGACCACCGCCCGTTTCAGGCGGTTCGCGCCGAAGTATTCTTCGTAGAAGGTCCAGGCATAGCGCATCGGCGTGAAACAATAGCAGAGATGCTTCGCCCCGCGCGCATTCAGCCCTTTCGCCGCGCAGTGGCTGGTGGAAATCAGAAGGTCCGCGGACGGAATCTTCATGGCGCTCACGGCGGCGGGGAACAGGGGCAGGAAGTGGCGATAGAAGCGGAAGATTCCCGGCACGTGCTGAAGAGGCGAGGTGGTGATCGAATGCGATTCGATCGCGGGGGAAACCGTACCGCGCTTGTGGATCAGCGAGAACACCGGCGCGGAAGGAAACCCGTCGCACAAGACCTCCAGCACGCGTTCGCCGCCGCGCATGCCGGTCAGCCAATCGTGCGAGAGCACGATCCGCAGGTCTTTCCATGATTCCGGATAACGGTTCATCGCGCCGCCGCCTGTTCGTATGCTTCCAGTGTCAACTCGGCCGTTCTCGCCCACGTGAACTTCGCCGCCTGCCGAAGCCCCTTGTCACGAAGCTCCGCGGCCACGCGCCCGTCTTTCAGCACCTCGGCGATCGCGCGCGCGAAGCCGTCCGAATCATCGGGATCCGCCATTCGCGCGGCGTCACCCGCCACCTCGGGCAGCGAGCTTCGGTTGCTGCACACCACCGGCGTGCCGCAGGCCATGGCCTCCAGCACCGTCAGCCCGAAACCTTCGTAGCGCGACGGGAGGACGAACACGTCCGCTTCCTGGTATGCGCGGACCAGGTCGGCCCCTGCGCAGTAGCCGGACCACGTGATCCAAGGCTCCAACGCGAGTTCGCGGGCTTTCTGCATCGCCTCCGGATAGCGGGCGTCCGGCGCGCCCACCACCCGCAGCCGCACCTCGTCCGGGCAAGCGGCCCTGACCCGCGCGAAGATCTCCATGAGCCCCGCGAGATTCTTGTACGGATCGAAACGCCCCACGTACAAAAGCGTTTTGGCGCCGCCGCCCCGGCGGTCAGCCGGCTTGTAGTCTTCCGAGACCCCGTTGGGGATCGCAATCACATCCGCCGCGTGAAGCTCTGAAATCCTGAATTCTTTCACGACATCCTTGCGGGACCATTCGCTTACGGTCAGGACTGCATCCGCCCGGGCGACGGACTCTTTCATGATCCGGCGAAACAGGGGCAGGCAGCGGGTCTTCCTCGCCTTTGGAGTGAACTCGGGGAACAGGAGCGGGATCAGATCGTGTATCGTGACCACGCATCGAACACGCCCCCGGTCTCCCCTCGAAAACGCGAGGAACGGGATCATGTAATTCGGCGAGTGGAACACCCGGATATCCAGCGCGCGCAACAGGAACGGAAGGTGAACTTGTCCCCGCGGACTGAACACTCCGTACGAGAGGCGGTGCGTCCGGAAATTGGGGCGCATGGAAAGCTCCGCATATCGGCGCGTCACTTCCTCCATGCCGGCGTTGTTGAAGAAAAGGACGTACTCGTTCCGGGTGTCGCGTCTTGCAAGTTCGCGGATCAGTTCCCTCGTATAGGTCGTGATCCCCGAGGTCTCTGGAAATATCCAGCGGGCGTCAATGCCGATCTTCATTCACGCCTCCCGCCAAGCTCCCGGTACACTTCCCATGTTTTTTCCGCGCAGGCATTCCAGGTGAACTGCCGTGCGCGCGTCATGCCCCGCTCTCGGAGCGACGCGCGCAGCGTGCTGTCGGTCAAAACCCTGTGCACGGCATCCGCCCAAGCCTGCTCGTCAAAGCCGTCCACGAAAACAGAGCCCTCGCCAAGCACTTCGGGCAGTGACCCGGTGGTAGCGGAAACGACCGGTGTGCCGCAAGCCATGGCTTCGAGAGGCGGAAATCCGAATCCTTCGTAAAGACTTGGAAAGACGAATAGTTCCGCTGCGGAATACAGGGCGGGCAGCAAGGTTTCCGGAACGTAATCCAACCGTTTGATCTGCGCGGCTCGCGACGAGTTCTGGATCCACCGGAGGATCGGCTCGCATTTCCAGCCACGCATGCCTGCCAGCACCAGGTCGCCGTCGAAATCCCCCAGCGCTTCGAACACATTCACGAGGAAAGGGATATTTTTGCGAGGCTCGATCGTTCCCACCATGAGCAGGTACGGCCGGTCCAATCCAAGCTGGTCCCGCATGGCGGCCACGGCGGCCGTGTCGGGTCTTGTCACATTTTCCGTCAGCCCTTCATAAATGGTGACGATTCTTTCCGGGGGCACGTGCAGGAGTTCGACGAGTTCACGGGCCGTGAAATCCGACACGGCGATGATCCGGTCCGCGCGGTTCACCGTCTGAACGATTTGCGAACTCAGGTAAGCCAGGTTGCGGGTTTCGACTGTGTCGGGATGGCGTATGAATGCCAGGTCGTGGATGGTGACCGCGGATCGGCCGCGGCTCAACGGAGGGCGTATGAAGTTGGGGAAGTGATACACATCGGCTCTTCCCGCGAACCAGTTGAAAGGCAGCCCGCTCGCTTTTTTCCAGACGGCCTGGATCACGCGGCCGGGGCACAGGCGGGAAACGCGTTCGCTGGCGCCGGGGACGGGAAAGGGCGTGCCGCGACGCGTGAAATCGAAATAGAAGAGCCGCAGTTCATCCTCGCCCGCCAACGGGGCCAGATGCTCCACCAAGGCCTTGGTGTAACGCCCCACGCCCGCCCGCTGGGCGATGGCTGCCTGGATATCCACAACAACTCGCATGCCCGTGTTGTACCCCGAAACCCATGGGAAACGCATCTCAAAAGAACAACCGGGGCATCCGCAACAAGAAGATCATCCGATCCGCTCTCACGAGAACCTGGGGCAGACCTTCAGGAAGTTGCACCGCTTGCAGACACGCTCGTCCTCAGCGAATTCGAACGCCTCTTCCACCTCCGGCACATTGTTCTGCGGGTCGGCCAGCGGAAAGAGCATCTCGTCCGCCGACTCCCGGATGAGCTCCTTCATCTCCTCCAGCCGCGCGACGTCCATGACGCCGGTGGATTCGGTTCCGTCAGCCAGGTATAGGGCGGTGGCGGCGATTTTTTCCGGCGGAACCACCCATTTGCCGGATGCATAAAGGATATAACACGCGAGCTGGAAGTCGTTGCGCTCCGCGTCGGCCCGTCCTGTTTTCCAATCATAGATCGCAATCCGATCGCCCTCGCGGAACGCGAAATCGAGCTGCACGTAGATCTTCAGGCCGTCCAGTTCAAAAGCCTGCCGCTGCTCGACTTCCAGCCATGCGGCGGCCGGCAGGCGCCGGATCTTCTCCAGCACGGCGGAGGTGTAGAAATTGCGCACGCATTGCGCCGCCTTGTCCGCCGTTTCTTTCCATGCCTCCGGCGGAACGGGAACCCCGTATTCATGCTCGAACAGCCCGCGCACCTTTTTCGGGCTTCTGCGATACTCCGCGGCGCGCGACGCCTTGAAGTCGTCCCGCATCTTCTGAATCATCCGCTCCACGGCAGCTTCGGGGGCGGGCAGTTCGCGCCCCTCCTTCAGGTCTTTCAGGATTTCCTCCACGCACCGGTGCACATGGCCGCCCATCCACATCGGCCGCGTTTCCAGGTTTTTCAGGACGTAGATCTGGCGTGTTCGCGGGTCCGCGTTCGGATCCCAGCCGCCCCATGAGCCGTAGTATTGGAAGTAGTATTTCCGATGGCATTCATGGAAGGTTTCGTGCCGGGATTTCGACCACGAGAACTCGTTTTTCAGCTCACGATTCACGGGCGGCAGTGTAGCGGTTTCCGGCGGCATATCCAAACAAAGCGTGCGTCAATACGCCAACACCTCGAGCCACTGCTCGCCCTGGGAGGCCAGCTTCCACCGGCCTCCCGCGCGTGCAAGCAGACGGCTGCCGTTCCGGCCCAGAACCTGTTCGTTCACGCGGAGGACAGCATGCTTCTGCCTGCCGAGCAGGGATGCTTCCTCCTCCGTGGCGTTTCGTCCGCGCAACGGGACGCCGCTCTCCGACACGGCCATCGTGATCGCCTCCGGCTCGCGTCGCGCGCCTTCCCAGAGGGCCGGATAGCGGGAGAAGTAATCCGGCCGGCGCGACGCTCGCACGACCACCTCGAACGCGGGCGGAATCGTCCCGAGATGATTCCGGAAGGTGAAGCCCTCTTCGCGGCGGCTGCCCGCAAACACGGCCAGGGGATCGACTCCCAGCAGGTTGCGGCCGTGGAAGTTCCCGTGATCCGGCTTCAGCTTGTTCGCGCGGTGCCAGATCGCGAAGCGCTGGTTAAGCATCACGCCGATCTCGAGATGCAGGTGGGCGCGCTGCATGGGAATAGGAGAGGAGGACGTGTGCCCCATGATCCCGAGCACCTGTCCCGCTTCCACGGGTTGGCCTGCGTGAAGCCCCGATTCGACACGGGCCAGGTGCGCATACAGCGTATAGACCTCGCCGAGCGCCGGCTCATCGTGCGCGAGCACGACGTAGATGCCGTAGTTCGAATTGCCTGCCCGGCGGTTGACATACGCGACCCGCCCGGCGGCGACCGCGTAGATCTCGTCCAAGGGATGCCCTCTCCTGTCGCGCTGCATCGAGGCGACATCGATACCCTCGTGGAACGAGGGGGTCAGCGACCCGCCGCGTTCAACAGTGCGCACGGAGCCGTAAAGCGCGGATATCGGATTGCCGGAAGCGGTCGGCTGAAATACGCCTTCGGCGTTCGGATCCAGCAGCCGGTCCTGCGCCGTGGGAAACGCGATGTGTTCAAAAGGCGACGGCCGGGGCGCGGCCGGCTCCTCGATCTGTATCTGAGGGTCGCCGCGGTCCGGGCGGCGGATGAGCCACCGAAAGAAATATAGGTCCGCCACCAGGAGCGGAATGATCCAATACAAGTGCTTCCAATGCTGCTGTCGCCGCCTTTTCACCCGGCGCTTCATAATCGCTCACGCGCCCCGACGCAAGCGGAATGATCCACTAAAACCGGAATCGTGCGGGGCATCAGGGAAGAATGACCTGCAGGCGATAGTAGCGAGCGGTGACAGTGGCCGAACTGAACGACGTGTCCTCGCAGGCCGTAAGGTTGGTCTGCCCCCAGAACGGCGTGCCACTGTAGAGCCAGCGATTGGTGGAACTCAAAGGAGGGTCCTTGTATCGAACCTGGTAGCGGCGGTTCGTGCTGCCGAGGAACTCCATGCGCGCGAGCGCGCCGGGCTGTCCGGCTTTATCGAGCCGCAACGAGCTGTCGAATTCGCCCGGATTCGTGTCCGCATAGTATTCTTCGAGATTCGTAAATTCATCCTCGTCGCCGTCGAGCCCGGCGTCACCCGCGCTGTTCGGGTTCAGACTGTAGGCGGACTCCCAATCGTTGGGGATCCCGTCGCCGTCCACGTCTTCGTCGCACGCGTCGCCGATGCCGTCACCGTCGAGATCGTTCTGGTTCGCGTTCGGCGTGGACGGACAGTTGTCGCCGGTGTCCGGGATGCCGTCACCGTCGGAATCGTAGTTCGGATCGCAGGCGTCGCACTGCACGCGCACGTTGTCCACCTGCCAGAAAAGGTCGTCGCGCGCATTGTAGTACCGGAATCGGATGACGACGTTGCTGTAACCGGCCGCAAACGCCGTCAGATCCAGCGTTTCCATCGCCGGTCCCCGGTAGTCGGCACCCGCCTTGCGCCAGAAATTGGACCACGGACCGTTCGTGCCGCCGAGACTGACGTCCACGTCGCAGACCTCCGCGCGGCCGCTGGAATACCAGTCAAAGTCCGTCCTGAACTCCAGAACGACGTGATCCCGGCCCCGCAAATCGAGGATCGGCGTCCGCAGCGCGGTGTCCATCGCGAACCGCCCGCCGTAAAATTGGCTGTCGGCGATCGCCATGCCGTTGGAGCCGCCGGTGTTGTTGGAACGGGCGCGCGGGTTGTCGAAGCGCCATGTCGCATTGTTGGAACTGACGACCGACCAACCGGCGGGCAGCGAGCCGGACGAAAACGACTCGTTGATCAAATTGGTGAGGGCAAAGGCGCCGACGCAGTCGTCGCACGCATCGCCGATCCCGTCGTGATCGAGATCGGCTTGCGTCGGGTTGTAGGTGCCGACGCAGTTGTCGATCGTGTCGTCAATGCCATCGCCGTCGGCATCCACCATGCAGGCGTCGCCGATCCCGTCCGCGTCGGTGTCTTCCTGGTAGGGGTTGTGCGTCACCGGGCAGTTGTCAAGCTCGTCCGGCACGCCGTCGTTATCGCTGTCGTCGTCACAGGCATCGCCGATGCCGTCGGAATCGTTGTCTTCCTGCAGCGGGTTGTACACGGCGGGGCAGTTGTCCAGGGCGTTCGCGATGTCGTCGCCGTCCATGTCGTCGTCGCACGCGTCGCCGATGCCGTCGGCGTCGATGTCCGCCTGATCCGGGTTGGCGGTCAAGGGACAGTTGTCGTCCTCGTTGTCTATCCCGTCGTTGTCGGCGTCGTAGTCGCAAACATCGCCGTCGCCATCACTATCCACATCCTCCTGGAGCGCGTTCTGGGTGTACGGGCAATTGTCCGACGCGTTGGGCACGCCGTCGTTGTCTATATCGCCGTCGCAGGCGTCGCCGATCCCGTCCCCGTCGGTGTCGGTCTGGATCGGGTTCCACGTGGTCGGGCAGTTGTCCTCGCTGTCGAAGAAGCTGTCCCCGTCGGTGTCCTTGTCGGACAGCACGATCTTGCCCGAGGACTGGGTCCCGTTGATCGCGCCCGGGGTCGCGGCGCCGAGCGCCCAGTTGGTGGTCGTGTCCCACACGTTGTTCGGCGCCTGGAGCGTGGTGTCGGTGGACGAGTCGAGCCGAAGGACATGAAGATAGTTGTTTGCCGACGAAGCCACGCTGGTGCTGACGGTGCCCGGGTCGTCCGTGGTCATGTCGCCCGCGCCGCCCCAGGCGATGGCGTCAACGATGTTGCTGGCCGGATCGTAGAGCACAAGTCCGTCGGGCCCGTTCTGGATGGAGCCGGGCAGGATGAAATGGGTGTTGGCGACATAGTTGCTGTTCTGGCTGACCACGACGAACCCGAGCGGGACACCGTTGGTGTCGGTCACGCCGTCGTCCGGCACGACGAACGACGGGAAGGTGAAACGCCAGAGCCCGCCGTCATCCAATTCCGTGCCATTGAAATGGCGGATGAAACATCCTTCGAGATTGATGCCGGCGGGCGCGATCAGCTCGATGAACTCGTTCGTGTCGGTGCTGGCCCCGTCCGCCTGCACCTCGTTGAAGAAGGGTTGCGACGATGCGGCATAGGTCGTTGGAAACTTGTACTGGTTGGTGAGGGTGGAGGCCGGGCTCACGGCGTTCGGGCCGTCGAACGTGTAGCGGACGCAGTAGTCGAATGTGTCGCCTGCGGCGGGCGAGATATCGAGCGTGCCGGTCTGCCAGTTGTTGCTCGCCCCGGCGGTCATATTCGAGCTGGCCCACGCGCCGCT
>JAKJGV010000006.1:352-26086 GCA_022704185.1 Verrucomicrobiota bacterium | reverse complement strand
GAGCCGCAGCGAGGACTCGAGCACGTCGGCCACGTCGCAGGCCGCGTGGACGTTCGGCGTGGCCAGGGCACCGGCGACGATCGTCCACTCGTTGCTCTGCCACTCGGGGAGAGGATCGCACACGCCGAGGTTGCGGTAGACCGCGTTGCTGCGGTAGGCCCACGTCATGGAGTAGTCGGTGGAGCCGGACGGTTCGCCGGGTACGCCGTAGATGTCGAGCACGTTCCCGTTCGGCGCCTTCAATGCGCACACGTCGTTGCCGTCGAGATACAGCAGGTTCGTGTGGCCGAGATCGGCGGCGAGCGCGTAGGCGCTGAAGAAGTCGGACGTGCGCGCCGCGATCACGAACGCGTCGCCCGGCCCGATGGTTTTGCTGAGCGGAACGTTGAGCGCGGTGGCACCGTCGCGATAGATGACGAGCGTGTAATTCGTCAGCGAGAGGCTCTGGACGCCGGTGTTGTAGAGTTCGACGTAGTTCGCGCCCTGCGAGGTCGGGTGGTCCACGATCTCGCTGATCAGGATCACCGGGTTCAGGCAGGGAATGGCGTCGATGAGATGGATGTCGGAGAAGATGCAAAGATGATCGGACGCGTTGGTGCTCGTGCCCGCAGGCAAGGGCGACCCGTACTTCGGCAGGCCTCCGCCCGCATCGCGCAGGGAGTAATAGACCTCGCCGACGGGCGCGCCGTACGGGCTGTTCATCACTTCGTCGCTGTAGTAGAAGTAGTCCAGCCGCCGTCCCGACGAGGGATAGGTGGTGGCCGTGTTGGTGCCTTCCTGGAAGATGTTGAGCTGCCCCATCTCGATCTCCGCGGGTTTATCCGTCGGGTGCAGCTTGTATTTCACGGGGAACGCGACATCCGCGCCGAGCGTGTAGTCGGTCGGGAGCCCGCTGGGAAGGCTGTTGAAGTACGCCGTCTGGCTGCTGGTCACGTCCTCGTTGAAGTCGCCCATGATCACGTATTCCGTGTCGAGCGAGTTGGTCGCGACCCACGTGGCGATGTTCGTCACCGTGCGCATGAGCTCGATCGCGCGGCGAAACTGGTCGACGCTGGTCGAGGACGATTTGTTGTGGACGGAGTACGCGCTGAACAGGTTGAGCGCGCCGGGGACGGCGACCTCGATGTGCAGGGGCCAGCGCGTCATTTCCTTCGCGCCGACCGGTTCCTTGATCTCGCGCGAGCGGGTGATGGGATAGCGGCTGAAGAAGCCGACCTTGAGCGTGCCGGCATACGTGCCGCCGGACCCGAACGCGAGATAGGGATAGCCCAGCTCCGCGGCCAGCGTGACCCAGTTGTCGTAGTCACCGGAATCCAGCTCCTGGAACCCGACGATATCGGGGTTGATGCGCTGCAGGATGGCCTTGACCGAATTGTAGTCGGAGTCGCCGGGCGATCCGACGCCGAAATAGACGTTGAACGACGCGACGCGGATCTTCACCGCCCCGGCGGAAAGCGCCGTGCCGAGAAAAACCGCGAGGAAAAGGAGATTGAGTGCAACACCCCATCGCCGGCAGCCATAGAAACACATAGGCTTTACGTCCATACCACCCTGAACCGAACAACAAGTCCGTGATGTGTGTCCCACAATCCTTGGGACATGGGACACAATCTTACTATTATACAGGGCAGCCGGAGCAACGTTTAGTGCGAGCTGTTGAACGGCCTATGTCAGGCCCAGGATTCGCAGCACCGCGCGGGTGTCGGAGAGGTCCGTCAGGACGTGATCGGCGCCGGCCTTGCGAAGCTCGTCCACGTTGAATTTGCCGGTCGCCACGGCGATCGCGGCGGCGCTGATGCTCTTCGCGGCCAGAATGTCGTGCGGGGTGTCGCCGACAAGGAAGGATCCTCGCATGACTTGATCTTCCCGCATCTTGTTCTCGATCCGCCGCATCGCCAGGCGCGCGATCTCCACGCGGTCCGCGTGATCGTCGCCGAACGCGCCAAGGACAAAGTGATTGTGCAGATCGAATTGCTGAAGCTTGATCCGGGCCGAGGCGGCCACGTTACCCGTGACCAGGCCCAGCATCGCGTCGCGGCGCGACGAAAGCGACTCAAGCAAGGCCTTCACGCCAGGGTAGATGACCAGTTCCGCGGCCTTGGCCGTCTGCTCCAACTCGATCGGAAGCTGGCGAAAGAACCGCTTGCGATCCTCTTCCGCAAGCTTCATTCCATGATGTTCCGCCACCTGGAGCAACACATTGAGATCGGTGTTGCCCGCAAAATTGACGTAGGCAATTTCGTCATCCCAGCCGAACACCGTCTTAAGAGCCCGGACGAACGACTTCCGGCCCGCCCCCTTCATGTCCACAAGGGTTCCGTCTATATCGAACAACACAACGGTGAGTTCCTTGCTCATGGCTGTAATGATTCCCCGTTTTGTCCGAATTATCAACATCTCTTGCTGGAAACAGCCGCCGATCGCCGTTGGCGGTCATGTGGCCTGCGCGTTGAATATACGGTCGCCGGCGTCGCCGAGCCCGGGCAGAATGTACGCGTTTTTGTTCAGTTTCCGGTCCACGGAACAGGTGTATATCTGGACATCCGGATACTCGCTGTGGAGTCTACGAATCCCTTCCGGGGCGGCGATCATGCAAAGCATCTTGATTCTTTTCACTCCCCACCGGATCAGCGTTTCCGCCGCGGCGCTTGCCGAGCCCCCGGTGGCCAGCATCGGGTCCAGGATCAGCGCGATGTCCACCGCCTTCCCTTCCGGCAGTTTGCTGTAGTACTCGACCGGCTTGTGCGTCTTCTCGTCGCGGTAGATGCCGAGATGCCAGACTTCAGCGCCCGAAATCAGGTTGAACACCGGGTCCACCATGCCGAGTCCGGCGCGAAGAATGGGGATCAGCCCGATGCGCTGGCGCAAGACCTTCCCTTTCGCCACCGCGAGCGGCGTGTGGACCTGCACGGTCGTCGTCTCGAAATCCTTCGACGCCTCGTACACCAGCAGCATCGAAAGGCGCTCGACCATGCGCCGAAAGGCCCCGGGGCGGGTCCGGCGGTCGCGCAGGCTCACGAGATGATGCTGAACAAGGGGGTGGTCAAGGACGTAGACATTCTTCATGAAGCCGCCTCCGGATGTGTGCGCGCATCAGAGTAATACGAATGCCTGCGCCCGCTCAAGCTTCCCCTCACCCCACCCCTCTCCCAGGGGAGAGGGGTGGGGTGAGGGGTTTCAATCAGTTCCAAAAAAATGCTTCTGCAGCGCGGCTTTCACCGCGTCCACGCCGGCGCCGGATTCAGCCGATATTTCGAGCGGTCTCGTTTTCGTCCGGCGCTTGAAGTCCTTCAATTTCTCTGCCGCCTCGGGCAGGTCCATCTTGTTCGCGACCACCAGCGACGGGCGCGCGAGCAATTCCTTGCGGTAAAGCTTCAACTCCTTGCGAAGGTTGCGATAGTCGTCCACCGGATCGCGTCCGTCCACCCCCGCCATGTCCACGATGTAAATCAGAAATCCGGTGCGCTCGATGTGACGCAGAAAATCGTGGCCCAGTCCGACGCCCTTGTGCGCGCCGTCGATCAATCCGGGAATGTCCGCCACCTTCACCGTCCGATAATCGTCAAACACCACCGCGCCGAGAATGGGGTTCAGCGTGGTGAACGGATACGGGGCCACCTTCGGGCGCGCGCCGCTGATCGCCCGCAGCAGCGTGGATTTCCCGGCATTCGGGTATCCGACCAAGCCCACATCCGCGACCGTCTTCAGCTCAAGGCGAAGGATCTTCTGCTCGCCTTCCCCGCCCGGCGTGGTCTCGCGCGGAGCCTGGTGCGACGGCGTCGCGAAATGCATGTTCCCGAGGCCGCCACGCCCGCCTTTAGCCACGAGCAGTTCGTTCCCATCGTTGATCACTTCTCCGACGAACTCGCCGGATTCCTCGACATACACCTGCGTCCCGCAAGGCACCTTCACGTGGCGGTCGCGGCCGTTTCTTCCCGTGCACTGCTTGCCCTGCCCGCGTCCACCGTGTTCGGCGCGCTGGTGTGGCTCGTAGTACAGATCGAGCAGGGAGCTCTGGTCCTTGCTTGCGCGAAGGTAAACGCTTCCGCCGTGTCCGCCGTCACCGCCGTCCGGGCCCCCTTTGTCCACGTACTTCTCGCGCCGGAAGGAACTGCATCCGTTTCCTCCGTCTCCCGCGTACACGTAGATCCGCACGCGATCCTTGAATGTCACTGCTTTCATGGTCGGTCCACCATTCAGCCGCAAAGGCGGAAAAAAGGCGAGCCGGCAAAACCGGCCCGCCTGTTCTTACGCTTGAAAATATGCGCCCGCTTACGCCGTCGCCGGCGCGCGAACATTGATCCGCTTGCCGCCGCGATCATATTCGATCACGCCGTCGCGCACCGCGAAAAGCGTAAAATCGCGGCCCATCTTGACGTTCTGACCCGCTACAAAGCAGGTCCCGAGCTGCCGCACGAGAATGCTGCCGGCCGTGACGTGCTGTCCGCCAAAGCGCTTCACGCCCCGTCGCTGCGCGTTGCTGTCGCGCCCGTTTCTTGTACTGCCCTGTCCCTTTTTATGCGCCATGGTACGTCTCCCGTTTCCCGGTCCTTAACCCGCGATCTTCTCGACCTTGATCTTCATGAGCTCCTGGCGGTGCCCGATCTTCTTGCGATAACCTTTGCGGCGTTTCTTCTTGAACGCGATGACCTTGTCGCCGCGGTGCTCGTCGAGCACTTCAACCGTCACGGACGCGCCCTTCACTTCGGGCGTGCCGATCTTGAGCGACGTGCCGTCCGAAACCGCCAGCACGCGGGAAAGCTTGGCCTTCTTCCCGACTTCGGCTTCCAGCAACTCGACATCGAGAACAGCGCCCTGCTTCACAAGGTACTGCTTCCCGCCCGTTTCAACCACTGCATAAGCGTCCATGAGATTCCTCTTTTCCGCGGCGGCCGGCCATCGAGCCGTCGCCCGTGCCACAAACAAGGCTGCACAAAGTAAGAAAGAACGCCCGGCATGTCAACATCTTGCGGAAACCGCGCTGTGCCTTCCATTTTACCCCTCGTCCGGCTCCGGGTACATTATCGAGCGGAGGATGTCCTTTTTCGGCGTTTTTGCGTCCTTAATCGGCAGGAGACGGGGTATGTCCGCGCGCACGATTCTGCCTGTAATAGGCCTTTCATGGGTCCTTGCGACCACTTCGTCGCCCGGAGCAACCCGCTATGTCTCTCCCACCGGTGGCCAAGTCTCGCCTTATACCGAATGGTCAACGGCGGCGCGGCGCATACAGGATGCCATTGACGCCTGCAGCAACGGGGACCGGGTCATTCTCGAGATCGGCACCTACTACGAATGCATCAACTTGAGAAACAAGGATATCGAGCTGGTCTCCCGATTCGAGGAATCCGGCAATCCCGCCCACATCGAGCAGACTGTCGTGGACGGCTCTTTCTCGAACACCGTGATCATCATCACCAACGGGCAGACGGCCGCCACGCGAGTGTCCGGGTTCACCGTGCAACGCGGATGGGCCAAGGGGGTCGGGCCCTACGAGCAGCGGGGCGGCGGCATCCGCGCGCAGCGGGTCGGCGCGCAGATCGAGAACATGATCATTCGCGATTGCCGGTCCGCCGTGGAAGGCGGCGGGGTCTACACCGAATACGGCACCCCGGTCCTCCGGAACACCCTCGTCAGCAACAACCGGACGGACAGCGGCGGGAACGGGGGCGGAATCCGGACGTCGTACGGCGATCCTTCTTTTCTGAACGTGTCCGTGGTCAACAACGAAGCCCAGGCCGGGGGCGGCGTGTTTCTGTACCACGGCAATCCCTATTTGCGGAACTGCCTGATCGCGGACAACGTGGCTACCGGCGAGGGCGGCGGCGCGATGTACTTCGACGGGTGCAGCCCGGAGATCGTCAACTGCACGATCGCCAACAACCGCGCGCCGGGCGACGGCGAAGGCGGCGGCTTGAACGTGTCCTACATGAGCCACCCCAGGCTCGTGAACTCGATTCTGTGGGGGAACACGCCGCAGCAGGTGCACTTCAATGCCGATTGGTTCGGCATGGCGATCACCTTCGACTACAGCGATTTGCAGGGCGGTGTCGAAAGCATCGTCACGCTCGGCAAGGGCCCGGTGAACTGGTCCGCCGGCATCAGCGAGAACCCGAGCTTTGCCGGCGCGCAGGATTATCGCGTTTCGGGCGATTCCCCTTGCGTCAACGCGGGCGTTTTTCAGACGTGGATGTCCGGGGCCGCGGATCTGGACGGCCTGCCGCGCATCGAGGCAGGCGCGGTGGACATGGGCGCATACGAATACCATGGCGAAACTTCTCCCTCGATTCCCACGCACTACGTTTCTCCCGGCGGCGATAACGTGGCGCCTTATACGAACTGGACCACGGCTGCGTGGCGCATCCAGGACGCCATCCACGCGGCCGGAAACGGCGCTCGCGTTCTGGTGGGGCGCGGCCGGTACGTGGAGAACATAAACTTCCGCGGCAAGAACATCCGGGTCGAATCGCTCTTTGCAGACACCGGCAACGAAGCGTACATCGCGCAAACCGTTATTGACGGCAACCACGCAGGGCCCGCCGTCACCCTCACGAACCACGAGTCGGCCGCGTCGCTGAAGGGGTTCACGATCATCAACGGCAATGCCAGCGGACCCGTGAACACGATGCTGCAGCGGGGCGGCGGAATCCTGTGCTACAAGGCGAGCCCGCTGCTTTCCCACCTCGTCGTCACGGGCAACTTCGCCCAGGTCGTCGGCGGCGGGATGTACTTCGAAGAAGCCAACGCGACGGTCCGGCACGTCATCGTGTCCGGAAATATCTCGACGGAACACAGCGGCGGCGGGCTGGGCATCTACTACTGCTCCCCGCTGATCGAGAACGCCCGGATCGAAAACAACCGTGCCGTGTTTGTGGACGGCGGCGGAATCCAGATGTACCACGCGAACCCCACGCTGCGGAACGTGCTGGTCGCGAACAACTCGGCGGGCGGCAAGGGAGGCGGGCTGTTCTTCGACGACGCCGACGCGATGATGGTGAACATGACGGTCGCCGGTAACACCGCGGCCAAGGGCGGCGGCCTGAACGTGTCCTATTCCAGCGCGCCCACGCTGCAGAACTGCATCGTCTGGAGCAACGGCAACAACGAGATCGAATTCGACACGACGTGGTTCGGAATGTCGCTCTACGTGAACCATTCCATCGTGAGAGGCGGGTCGAACGGCGTGGTGACACACGGCAAGGGCCCTGTGACATGGATCAGCAGTTCGGGCGATGATCCTCTTTTTGCCGGCGCGGGGGATTTTTCGCCGGCCGGCGGATCGCCCTGCATCAACGCGGGCGTCAACCAGTCGTGGATGGAGACGGCCACGGACCTGAGCGGCCTCGCGCGCATTTCGCTCGGTGTCGTGGATCTGGGCGCCTTCGAATATCACGGCGGCGCAACCGTCACGGTTTCCACCCCGGCGACGCCGGCCACCGCCAAGCCCGGTGTTTTGACGGGGGTGTCCGTTTCCTTCACAACGGGTGGTTCGACCTCCAGCGACGGGGGCCCGGTGCAGTATCGCTTCGGTTGGGACGATGGCAGCGTGTCGGCCTGGGGCGACGCCGCGGCCGTTCACACATGGGCTGCGCCCGGAACGTACAACGTCCGCGCCCAGGCGCGAAGCGTGTACAGCCCTGGCTTCCTGTCCGAATGGTCCGATCCCTTCAACCTGACGGTCTCGAACCCGCAGCCCGCCACGCGTTACGTCTCAAAGGTCGGCGACAATACGCCGCCCTACACAAACTGGGCCAACGCCGCGCGGCGCATCCAGGATGCCCTTGATATCTGCGTCAACGGGGACCGGGTGATCATGGACGTCGGCACCTACTACGAGTGCATCACCTTCGGAAACAAGGACATCGAGCTGGTCTCCCGATTCGAGGAATCGCGCGATCCTTCGTACATCGAACAGACCATTATTGATGGCGCGTTCTCCAACACGGTAATCGTCGTCACCAACGGCCAGACCGCCGCCACGCGGTTGTCCGGGTTCACCGTGCAGCACGGCTGGGGACACGGGAGCGGGGTGTACGACATTCGCGGCGGAGGAATCCGCGCCCAACGGGTGAACGCGCTGTTCGAGAACCTTGTGATCCAGGATTGCTGGTCGGCCGGCGAAGGCGGTGGATTCTACACGGAGCACGGATCTCCGCTGGTCCGCAACACGACGATTCGCGGCAACGTGGCTCAAAACACCGGGGGCGGTGGCGGCATCCGCGTCTCGTACGGGAACCCCGCCTTCATCAACGTGGCCGTCATCGGCAACGAGGCCCAGTCCGGGGGCGGCGTCTTCCTCTACCACGGCGTGCCCTCGCTCAGGAACTGCCTGATCGTGGACAACGTGGCCACGGGCGAAGGCGGCGGCGCGTTGTATTTCGACGGGTGCAGCCCGGAGATCGTCAACTGCACGATCGCCAACAACCGCGCGCCGGGCGACGGCGAGGGCGGCGGCCTGAACGTGTCCTACATGAGCCACCCCAAACTCGTGAATTCGATTCTGTGGGGCAACACGCCGCAGCAGGTGTATTTCAACGCCGATTGGTTCGGCATGGCGATCACCTTCGACTACAGCGACTTGCAGGGCGGTGTCGGGAGTATCGTCACGCTCGGAAAAGGCCCGGTCAACTGGAGCCCGAACTGCATCGTCACCGACCCCCTGTTTTCAACGGCGAACACCTACGCACTGCAACCCGAATCGCCCTGCCGCGACACCGGCACCAACCAACCGTGGATGAGCGCGGCGACCGACCTTTCGGGTCGTCCTCGAATCCATGCCGGCATCGTGGACATGGGCGCGTATGAATACACCCCGCTGCCTGAACCGCTCGGCTGCATCCGCGTGGAGCTTTTGCCCGGCGATGTCCGCACCCTTGGCGCGGCATGGCGCATCGCAACAGGGCCCGAAACGAACTGGCAGGAAAGCGGAGCCTCCATCTGGAACCTGCCCGCCGGCGATTACGTGGTGACGTTCTTCCCTCTGAGCGGGTGGATATCGCCGCCCGATATACCCGTGACGATCAGCGGCAACGACGCTTATTCGTTGAGCGGCGTTTACGAGCCGACCACGGCCGATGATCGCATCCCTCCGGTTATCGTCGCCATCTGGCCGCCCGACGGATATGTGACCGTTTCGAACAAGCTGTGGATGACGATCGTGGTCACGGACAACGTGGCGGTGGCCTCCGTGCGCGTGAACGACGATCTTGCCGCGCGAGTCTCGGAAGACACTTACAGGTACGAGGTGAAGCCGCTCAACGGGCATTACCATCTTCAGACCGTCGTCGCGACCGACGTATTCGGCAACAAGACCACGACGGAAGTGATCTACGCGCAGTCGGGCAAGTATCGCCTGACGGCCATATGGAACGGTTACTGGCGCGTGAGGAATCCGTTCGACGAAGACTTCCGCTATCTCTGGGAGGTGAAACAAAACCCCGCGGAGCACGGCTCCGGCGTCTGCCCGGCGCACAGTGACGATTACTTCAACACCTCCCTGGGCGAGAAGCATGTTGTGCTCATGGACACGAACAGAAACATCGTGGACGAGAAAGGCTGGAGCCCGCAGGAGCCGGCCTACGGCATGGCCGACGCGTTCGTGGATAGCGATCTCGACGGCGTTTCGAACATGGACGAGGATATCGCGGGATCAGATCCGGAGAATGCCGGGAGCGTGTTTGCGCTGCATCTCGCGGGCGACGGCCTCGCGGAGCCGCTCCGTTCGGTGTTTTCGGACCTGATGGAACAGGAGCTGGACGCGGCGGCCCTGCTGTTCTCATGGGAGAGCAGCACAAACGCGCTGTACACCCTCGAGGCCTCCACGAACATCTTCCTCTGGACACCCGTGCAGAATTACACCCGTATCGCAGGAACCGGAGACACGATGAGCTACACCAATCCGCCGCATGCCAGTTCCGTGTTCTTCCTGCGAATATGGGCCGAGCGTCCGTGAAGACAGGCGGCGGCTTCGTGACAACAGCCATCTTTGTTTCCCAATTCCATTGAACACGCGAGGCTTAAAGCGGTAGTTGTGTCCCATCATGAATTGTCCCGGTCCCTGGTACTGCAACGTCACGTTATGGTCCGGCATCGCCGCATGGGTCGTCGCCCAGATCGCGAAGCTGCTGGTCAACATGTACAAGACCCACCGATTCGATCACGGATTCCTTCTGCGCCTCGGCGGCATGCCGAGTTCGCATTCGGCGTCCGTGGTCGCCGTGGCCACGTCCGCGGGGCTTCGCCTGGGGTTCGACAGCGTGGTCTTCGCCGTCGCGCTCGCCCTGGCCTTGATCGTGATGGTGGATGCGCAGAGCGTGCGCCGCGCGGCCGGACAGCAGGCGCGCCTGCTGAACCAGCTGGTCCAGGAACTCTTCAAGGAACACCACCTCTCGCAGCAGAAGCTCGTGGAATTTCTCGGGCATACGCGGATGGAGGTGCTGCTCGGCGCGCTGCTGGGCATTCCTACAACTCTCATCTGCCATGCGCTGATGGTCAAGTAGCGGAGCGCTACGCGCGGCACACGACTTCATCCGCGTACCCGCGCAGGATTGCAGCCGCCTCGCGCACGCGTTCATCGCGCGCGCGGGGCATCCGGCGGTAAGTCTCGTCGGGCAGATCATCGCGCGGCACAAAAGGCTGAACCACGCAACGGCGCGCGCCGCGAACGGCCTCTCCGATGGCATGCACCTCTTCGTCGGTATGCAGGCTTTCCACGATCGTGGTGCGGAACTCGTAGTCGCGCGCGCCGTCGCGCACCAGCGCGATGCTGCGCCGGATCGCGTCCGGGTCGTTGAAACCCGCGACACGCGGGTAGTTTTCGAGCCTGCATTTCACGTCCATCGCCACGTAATCCACGTCGTGCAGCACGCGGGCAATGGCGTCCGGCTTCGATCCGTTGGTGTCGAGTTTCACCCTGAAACCCGCGCTGCGGAAGAGCCCGATCAGGATCGGCAGGTCGGGCGAAAGCGTGGGCTCTCCCCCGGTAATGACGGCGGCATCCACCCAGTCTTCACGGAACTTCTCGCACGCCCGCTCCAGGCGTTCGTAGGGAAGCCCGCCCTTTGCGCCCGCCAACAGCGCGGCGTTATGGCAGTAGCCGCATCGGAAATTGCAGCCCGAGGTAAAAAAGAGGGCGGACATGCACCCGGGATAATCCAGCATCGAAGGATTCTTCTGAAACGCGCAGACTGAGGAAATCGCCGCCATTGCACCCCTCATTCGTCACCGATGGTCCCCCGGCGGCCTCATACCGCCTGGTCGCGCGCATCCGCCAGCACCGCTTCGATCATGCGCGGCGTGATCACCCCGCGCCCGCGCTCCGAGTAGTCCGTCTGCAAACCCAGGTGCTGGTACAATCGCGTCGAGCCGCAAACCTCGCACGCGCGATCCATTTTCGGATTCGGCACCGGTTCGTGCGTCCCGCTTTCCTCGTTGTAGCGCGTCACCATCAACGCCGGGATCCGCTGCGGATTCACACACTCCGCGTTGCTGAATTCCACCAGCCCGTCCGGCGTCAGCACGTCCATGTAGTGCTTGTCGAACTCCGACCATTCTTCCTTGGCCAGCAAGTCATCGAGCCGCTTGTTCAGCGTCTTGCACTTGTCGCAATCCTCTTTTCCGAACACGACCACCTTGTACTTCTTCGCCATTGCCTGCTCCCCAATCCTTCATTCAACGTTCACTGTTGAACGTTCAATGTTCGATGTTACCCGCCCGTCTCCACCGCATATCTTCCGCGGTGCCGCGCGATCAGTTCCCCGTAGCGCTTCGACTTGTTCCAGTTCTCGATGCGGCTGAAATACCCCACCACGCGGGTTTCGTGCGCCGTGTTCGCCGAGCCGCACCGGTCGCAACGCTCCTTCAATCCGCGCATGTTGTGCTGGCAATCGCTGCAATACGTGAATTCCGGCGAGATCGTCAGTTGCGCCGTCTGCGTCCGGAAGAACGTCTGCTTCACCAGCCGGGCGACGGATTCCGCCGAAGGCTGTTCTTCCCCGACAAACGCGTGGGTGATGGCGCCCGATTCGATCATGCTGTGGAACTTGCTCTGCTGGCGAATGCGCTCCACCAGCGTCACCGGCGCGTCCGCGGAAAGATGAACGCTGTTGGTGTAATATGCGGCGTCGCTTTCGGCGCCCTTGATCACCTGCCGCGCCTCTTCGGGGAAGAAGAGCAGGTCGGCCTTGGCCAATCGCCGCGCCGCGCTTTCAGCAGGCGATTCCTCCAGGCTGAACTTCAATCCGTATTTCGCCGCATATTCCCGCGCCCGGAGGTACATGAACGCCACCACGCGCAGCGCCATTTCCATGGCGTCGTTGCCTTCGTGCAACTCCTTGCCCATAAGGAACTTAACCGCGTCGTTGACCCCAATAAGACCTATTATATAGGTGCTCTTCTCCAGTTCCACATACGGCCGCCCATCGCACGCCTTGCGGCCGATCTGCCAGAGCGGCCGGCCCGGCTCCTTCATCATCTCGGAGATCTTCGCCTTCTTCTGCAGGTGGGCCTCGACCGCGAGGTCCATTGTCTTTCCGATCTCCTCGCAAAGCCCCTCCAGGGTTCTCATCCCCCGGCGCGCGGCGCGGTACGCCGCCTGCGGGATGTTGATCGTCACGTTCTGAAAACCGCAGAAGCGCATGGACTCCGGATGCATGAGCATGCGGTTGTCCTGGATCGTTGTGCGCAGCCGGCAACACGCGGAAAGCGTCACGGCATCGCGATCGAAAATAAAGTACGTCGATCCGTTGCGGCTCGCCAGCTCGCAGGCTTTCATGAATATCGCGTGCTGGCCCGGGTCGCTGAACGTTTCCTCGCTGACATGGAAGTCGCACTTCGGGAACTCGAAGACCCGCCCGTGCTTGTCGCCCTCGCCCCACACCTCGAGCAGCGCGCGCGCAAACTCCTGCGCGACCTTCAGGTAGTCGCCGTACGTGACCACCGCTTCGCCGCGCGCCTTCAACTCGCTCTCCACCACGCCGTCGTACACGATCCCCTTGTGCTCGTCCGCCAGCTCGCGCAGCACCAACCGCCTCGATCCGTTCTCCTCGGTCCAGAGGTCCATCAACCGGTTGCCGTGCGCGTCGCGGTCCTCGCGCAACTCCTCGATCAACGGGAGCTTCGTCCCATCCGCCTTGCGCATCATGTAGCGGCCGCCCGGACCGACCGCAGGCACGCGCTGGAGATAGGACGGCACGCCCGCGTGCACGTTGAAGTCAAGGAACAAGGTTTGGCCGCCGCGCGAGAACGCGTTTTGAGATCCGTTGAAGATCAACTCCTGCGCGACCTGCTTCAGATGCCGGTAGTCCATGTCCTCCAACATCGGTGCGTACAGGATGTTGATGTAGGCGATCCCGAGCGCGCCCGCGTAGTTCGACTGCATCGAGGCCAGGAACGTGTTGAGATGTCCCGTCAAGACCGACGCGCTGCGGGCCGGCTTCGATTCGGTGTTCAGATTCACCAGGTCGCGCAGCCCGTACTTCTTCACGTACTCGATCGAGTGCGAAGAGCAGTACACGCGGTGCGGGTAACCCAGGTCGTGCAGGTGCACGGCGCCCGTCTCGTGAGCCTTCTTTACCTCGGGAGAGAAGATCGTGTCGAGCGCCCACTGCTTCAACACCAGCTCCGCGATGCCGAGATTCACCGCCTCCGGGTTGTTGTTGACGATGTTGCTGTTCTCCACCGACTTCGAGAACATCAGCCTCTCGAGATAGTCCCGCGGCACCGCGTAAGTCCACAAATCACGCAACTCCGCGTGGTACCCGCGCTCGGCCAGCTCGTTGTTCACAAGCTCCCGGATCAGCTTCGTCCCGACACTCTTCAGTTCGCTCGCAATCAGTTGATTCTCAACGGCTTTCGCAATGCTGACAGCCACATCCACCGGCAGATTCACGTTGTCCCGAAGGTGGCGGATGATGCGCCGCCGATCCCATGCCGACGTCTCGCTGGTGGTCATGGATTCCACCAGGAGCAGGCTGGCGTCCGTGACATCCTTGGCGAACGCGCCGCGCGTGTCGCGCACCCGGATGCGTTGCCGCGCGAGCTCGCGAAGCTTGCGGTAACGCTTGTACGACGCGACCACTTTCGCTTCGCCAAGTTCCGCAAGCGTGATCTCGACCAGGTCCTGGACGTTTTCGATTTCGGCGATGCGCCGGTTCTCGGCGTCGGTCGCGACGGAATACTCGCAGCGTGGATCGAGCAGTTGTTCGATCACGCGGTCGGTGACCCGTCCGGGAAGGTCCGCGGCAATCGTGATGCTCTCCCGTCTCTCGGTCGCAGCGGCGGCGTGTTGAACGGCCGACTCGATTTTCTCGCGGCGGAAAGGAACGACAACCCCGTCTCGTTTCTTGAAACCGTCCAACACGCGCTGGGCGGCGGGAACATCCTTGGCGAGCTCAACGGACATGACGATCTCCCTCATTGTCTCAGAAACTGTTTGCGGTCGAGACGATGATCCGGAGAACTCCGTCGTCTGCTTGTCGCAAGCCCCCCCTTACCCCCACCACACCGTCGCATGCAGTCTTCGTCAGATGTGTGTGAGTTTTTCGTCAGCCACATTCAGGACAAGCTTCCGCCACCTTTGACAAGCATTCGAATACTTCCCCGGGATCAACAATCTCCAACGCGCAAAAATACTACCGCATGAGGTAGAGTCAACATTAACCCACTACAGGTTGTGGTCTGAACCCGTAACTGCCTTGAAGTTGTGGGCTTACGAGCGAAAAAAATCTCCGGCGTGGAACATCCGGCTGCGCGGACTGGAATCCGGGCAGAAAGAGACGTTGAAACCGGCCTCCCGATCTTGCATCCAAAAGGCCGATCGGCCTTTTGGATGCAAGATCTCCGCCCGGTGTGGAAGAGGCAAGGTTTGGAAGATTCCGGTCATCGCGTTCAGACTCGACGCCTATAATCCCGGCTGGTATTATAGGCGACACAAGAGGAGGGCTTTTTCATGAAGAGGGGGATTCTGCCCGGCTTGGTCACGTTCACGTGCGGACTACTGCTGACTTCTTTCCTGGCAACAGCTCAAACAGCCTATCGCAATCTCAGCTCCGTGCATGACGGGGCCGGCGCCATGTCCTCCGGCGGGACCTATACCAATTGGGGCGCGAGCGGACAGCCCGGGGGCATCTTCAAGAGCACCAACGGAACGCTCAATAATTACGCGGGTTTTCTGCAGGCCGCGGACATCAAGCACCCGGAACTCGATACGGATGGCGACGGGGTGATAGACGAAATCTCCCTCGATAACGACGGCGATGGCCTCCAGGATGTGACCGAAATCGAGGGGTCCGGCTTCAATCCGAACACAGCCACGGAAGTCAATGTCGCCGACAGCGACGGGGACGAGGTCTCCGACGGCGACGAGGCGACCGCCGGGACCAATCCGCGCGATGAAGATTCCCTTCTCGAAATCGTTTCGCTGTCCACGCGCGGAGACGAACGAGTCGTTTCGTGGTCCGCCCGCGGCGACGGCACGGTCAGCTACCTGCTGATGTTCGAAGACGCGAAGAGCACGGGATCGCCTCCCAGCGCCATCGCGGTGGGCACGGTCGCCGGAGGCGCCGCCCCATGGTTCGAAACGCAGGCCACCTACACCAACACCGCCCCGTCGGCAACGAGGATCTACGCGGTCGAAGCATCGCCGGTCCCGTGAGTTTGCTTCGCGGCTGTAGCGTTGTATATTGAGTAGTGATGAAGATGGCGATTGTCATCCTGGCGTCTTTCGTGGCCGCAGCCGGTGTTCCCTCCGGTCCCGCCACCCCGGCAAATTCCGAGGCGATGAGCTGTTCTTGTTGTTCCACATCCCAGTGCGGGTGTTGCCCTGTGGAGGAAGTTCCCGACAACACCTCGAGTTGTTCCTGCGCGCTGACGCCCGATACTCCAAGCGGCGCGCCTCCGGCCGTTCCTCCCCAGCAAGCCGACCACTCGGGACCGATGCTTTCAAGATTTCCGGCAACCGCCGATTCGTTTTCCGTTTTGCCCCCGCAAGGCGGTGCAACGCACCGTCCGCTGGCTCAGTCCATCGGCCCCCCTGTTCACGACCCTCTCTGTATCACGCTTTGCAGTTTCCTGATCTGATCGCGCGTTCCACAGCGCACCGCTGCGCATGACGTCCGTCGAAGCACGGCTTTCACGCGCAGCCTTCCCGGTCTCACTTCGAAGAAAGGACTGATCATGAAACAAACAAGCTTCAAACCAACCGACACCGGAAACTTCCGCGCGCCGGTCATAGCCATCCTTGTCTCCCTTCTCTCGTACAGCGCCCTCGCACAGAACACGCTGAACGACTGGCTCGCGCAGGCCATGGCATCCAATCCGCAAATCGCCGCCGCACGCCAGCGCTGGGAAGCGGCGCGGCAGAAGATTCCGCAAGCTTCCGCGCTCATGGACCCCATGGTCGGCGCAGAGCTTATGCGCGACGGTGCGACCGGGTTTGGCGACTACGACATGGTGGAATGGATGGTGAGCCAGCCGCTGCCGGGCTTCGGCAAGCGCGGCGCGCGAAGGCAGGCCGCGGCGCGCGAAACGGAAGCGGCCGGACTGGAATACCTGGAAACGATTCGCTCGGTTCGCGCCGGGGTGATTGCCTCGTACTGGACGCTTTGGGCCGCACGCGAAAGAGAGCGGCTCGCACGCGAAGCCGTCGCCGTCGCGGAGCAATTTGAGCAGGCCGCGCTCGCGTGTTGTGAAGCAGGCACGGGCAACCAGTCGGACGTCCTTCGCGCACAGATCGAACGGACTACGCTCGAAGACGAACGGATCACGCGATCCCAACAGGTCCGCGTCGCCCGGGCCGCGGTCAACGCGCTCCTGAACGCTCCGCCCGACACCCCGCGCGACACGGGCGATCCCGGACAATCACCGGAAGCCCTTCCGGACCCCGGGGTGCTTCTTGAGCGGGCCGCTGGCAACAACGCGATGCTTGTCGCGCGTGCCCGCAGGGTCGAAGCCCGCCGCGCCCTCCTGAAGGCCGCGCGCCGCGAATACGCGCCCGATGTTGAAGTCTTCGCCAAAGCGCGCCAACCCCGCGGAGGCGGCGGCATCCAGGAATACGACACCGGCATCGCGCTGAATTTCCCCTGGCTCTGGCGCGGCAAAACGAAAGGTATGATCGGCGAAGCCCGCGCGGAACTTGCCGCCGCGGAGGCGGAATACAGCGATGCCGCAAACAGGCTTTCGGTCGAAATCCTCGATCGCCACGCGGAAGCCGACGCCGCCGCGCGCCGAATCGGGCTCTTCAAGGCGGAAATCCTGGAGAAGACAAGACAACTGGTTGAAACCTCTCTCGCGGAATACCAGGCGGGGCGCGCGGACTTCTTTGCGCTGCTGGACGCGCAACGCGAAGCGATTCGCGTGGAAGCGGAATATATCGATGCCCGCGCGGAACACGGCCGCGCCATGGCGGGCTTGAACCAGATGACAACTCTTCTCGCGGATCACGAAAAGGAGATCAAACCATGAACAGAAGAACTCTCATCTTTGCCGTCGTAATCTTGCTCGGCGTTTTCGTTGCAGGACGTTTTTCCGCGCGGCGGGCTGGCGAAACGCATGCGCCCGATGAAACCGCAGCAACGGAATGGACCTGTTCCATGCATCCGCAGATCCGCCAGCCCAATCCCGGCAAGTGTCCCATCTGCGCGATGGATCTGATCCCGGTCGCCGGCGGCACTGGATCCGATTCCGGTCCGCGCGAGCTGACCCTGTCGTCCGCCGCGCAAAGACTGGCGGAAATTGCGATCGAGCCGGTCGCCCGCCGCGCTGTTTCCCGGGAGTTGCGCCTGGTCGGCAAGATCGCGCCGGACGAAACGCGAATCCGCGAAATTGCTCTTCTGACCGACGGACGCATCGAGAAGCTGTTCTCCAACTACGAAGGCATGCCGGTGCGCGAAGGCGATCCGCTCGCGGAAATCTACAGCCCCGACGTCCTGACCGCCGCGCGTGAACTCGTCATTGCGAAAAACGCACCCGCCCTGCTCCAGGCCGCGCGCCGCAAACTCCTGCTGCTCGGCATGTCGGAACAGGAAATTGAGCGCATCCTGAAAGAGGGCGTCGCGCGCGAAAGCTTCACCTTGTACAGCCCGGCCGCCGGCGTTGTGACCGCGCTCCGCGCGCGCGAACGAGGGTGGGTGGCACGCGGCATGGCGGTCGTCGAATTGACCGACCTGTCCACCGTCTGGGCCGTCCTCGATGCCTACGAAAGCGATATCGGATTCGTCGAACCGGGACAATCCGTCGAGCTGACCGTCGAGGCGCTGCCGGGCCGCCGTTTCGAGGCGACCGTGGCGTTTGTTCCGCCTGTATTGAACGACATGACGCGCTCGATAGAGGTGCGCCTTGATGTCCCGAATCCGGACAGCCTGTTGCGGCCGGGCATGTTTTTCCGCGCGCGGCTGGACGCACCGCTGAAGCTGGCCGAAGGCGAAGCGCCGCCGCTGATCGTTCCCGCGACGGCCCCGCTGATCACCGGGCGCCGCGCGGTGGTGTATGTTGCCGTGCCGGGCAAGCCGGGAACCTATGAAGGACGCGAGGTGGAGCTGGGTCCGCGCGTCGGCGATGCCTATGTCGTGCTTTCGGGTCTTCGTGCGGGCGAGGCGGTCGTCGTTTCCGGAAACATGAAACTGGACAGCGAACTGCAGTTGCTCGCCCGCCCCAGCATGATGAATCCGGAGGACCACGGCGAACAGAAGCAGACGAAGTGCCCCGTGATGGGCGGCGCGATCAATCGCGACGTCTTCACCGACTATAACGGCCATCGCATCTACTTCTGCTGCGCGGGATGTGATGCCGAATTCCACAAGGACCCGGAACACTTCCTGAAGCAAATGCAGGAGGCCGGCGTGATGCTGGAAAAGACTCCGGAGGGCTGATTCCATGAACGCGAACAACCTATCGCCGCTCGATCGGCTGATCCGCTTCTTCCTTGAAAACAAGCTGGTCGTCTACCTCCTCGTCCTTTTCTTCATCGGCTGGGGTGTGCTGGTCGCGCCGTTTGACTGGCACATTCCCTTCCTGCCGCGCAACCCCGTCCCCGTGGACGCGATTCCGGACATTGGAGAAAACCAGCAGATCGTTTTCACAGACTGGATGGGGCGTTCGCCGCAGGACGTCGAGGACCAGATCACGTACCCGCTGACCACCGCGCTGCTCGGCGTGCCGGGCGTGAAGTCGGTTCGCAGCTATTCGATGTTCGGCTTCTCGACGATCTACATCATCTTCAACGAGAACATCGAGTTCTACTGGAGCCGCTCGCGCGTCCTCGAGAAGTTGAGCAGCCTCCCTCCCACCCTCCTGCCGGACGGTGTGCAGCCCATGCTCGGTCCCGACGCCACACCGCTCGGACAGGTCTTCTGGTATACGCTGGAAGGCCGCGATCCGGACGGCAACCCGACCGGCGGCTGGGGGCTCGACGAACTGCGCTCCATCCAGGACTGGCAGGTGCGTTTTGCGCTGCAGTCCGCCGAAGGAGTGAGCGAGGTCGCCTCCGTGGGCGGCTTCGTGCGCGAGTACCAGGTGGACGTGGATCCCGACGCGATGCGCGCGCACAATGTCATGATCGAGGAAGTCGCGGATGCCGTGCGCCGATCGAATCTCGACATCGGCGCGGGGGTTCTCGAATTGAATCGCGTTGAGTATGCGCTGCGCAGCGTGGGGTTCATCCAATCCATCGCGGACATCGAGGACAGCGTGGTGAAGGTGAACGACCACGCTCCGATCCGCGTGCGCGACATCGCCCACGTTTCGTTCGGGCCGCAGCTCCGGCGCGGCGCGCTGGACAAAGGCGGCGCCGATGTCGTCGGAGGCGTCGTCGTTGTCCGCTACGGCGAAAATCCGCTCGCCGTCATCCAGAACGTGAAAGAGAAGATCGCGGGGCTCGCCGCGTCTTTGCCCGAAAAGACGCTGCCCGACGGCACCGTCAGCCGCGTGACGATTGTTCCGTTTTACGACCGCACGGAGTTGATTCACGAAACACTCGGCACACTGAACACCGCGATCTACCTGCAGGTGCTCATCACCACCATCGTCGTGCTGCTGATGGTGCGCCACTTCGCCAGCTCGCTCCTGATTTCCGGCGTCATGCCGCTGGCCGTGTTGTGCAGCTTCATTGCCATGCGTATTGCGAAGGTGGACGCGAACATCGTCTCGCTTTCCGGCATCGCGATCGCGATCGGCACGGTCGTGGATATGGGCATCATTCTCTGCGAAAACATTCTCAAGCACCTCGACGAAGCGAGGGAAACATCGAGCGTTCAACAAGTTGTCTTCAACGCCACGCGCGAGGTGAGCGGCGCGGTGCTGACAGCGATAGCGACTACCGTCGTCGGGTTCCTTCCCGTGTTCGCCATGGAGGGCGCGGAAGGCAAGCTGTTCAAGCCGCTCGCGTTCACGAAGACTTTCGCGCTCATCGCATCGGTGATCATCGCCTTGGCCGTCATCCCGACATTTGCCCAACTTCTTTTCCGCAAGCGCGTGCGCAAATCGAGGAATGTGTCGAGCTGGGTGGTCGCACTCCTCGTCCTGATCGTTCTCGCCGCGTACTGGAGTCCGCTCGGTCCGGACCGCGGCCTGCCCCGTAATTTTCTGCTCATCGGCGGCATGATCGGCGCGCTGATGCTTATCTTCGCCTTGTTCATGAAGTACTATGAACGCCTGCTCGCGTGGTGCCTCGACCACAAGGCTGCTTTTCTCGCGCTCCCGGCGTTCCTGCTTCTGTTCGGCGGGATAACATGGCTCGGCTTCGACCGTTTGTTCGGCTGGCTGCCGCTGTCCGTGAAGACGTTTGCGCCTGTTTCGTACATCGCGCACAGGTTTCCGGGCCTCGGCCGGGAGTTCATGCCCCCGCTCGATGAAGGGTCCTATCTCTACATGCCAACCGCCATGCCGCACGCGTCCATCGGCGAGGTGCGGGACATCCTCCGAAAGCAGGACATGGCCTTCGAAGCGATTCCCGAAGTGCAGACCGCCGTCGGGAAGCTCGGCCGCGCGGAAAGCCCGCTCGATCCCGCGCCCGTGCCGATGATCGAAACCGTCATCACCTATCACCCGCAATATCTCGCGGATGAATCCGGGCGGCGTCCGACGTTCCGCTTCAATCCGGGCACGAATGATTACGTGCGCGATCCGGAGGGAAACAGGCTTGCCGCGCCGGATGGCGACCCGTATCTCGTTCGCGGCCGGTTCGAGCGCGATGAAAAGGGTCTCCTCATCCCTGACCGCCATGGAAAGCCGTTCCCCCTCTGGCGGCCCGCACTCGATCCCGAGCTGAATCCGGGACGCGAAGCATGGGTAGGCATCCGAAAGCCGGACGACATCTGGGATCGCATTGTCGCCGCGGGAAAGATTCCCGGAACCACCTCGGCACCGCGGTTGCAACCGATCGCCGCGCGTATCGTCATGCTTCAGAGCGGCATGCGCGCGCCGATGGGCATCAAGGTTTCCGGGCCCACGCTCGAAGCCATCGAGTCCGGCGGTCTTGAGCTCGAACGATTCCTGAAAGACGTGCCGATGGTGGACCCGGCAACCGTCATCGCCGACCGCGTCATCGGTCGCCCCTATCTCGAAATCGTTCCGGATCGCACCGCGCTCGCGCGCTACGGCGTGAAGATGCAGGAGTTCCAGGACGTTGTCGAAATGGCGGTTGGCGGCCAGACACTCACCTTCACCGTCGAAGGCCGCGAGCGCTATCCCGTACGCATCCGCTATATGCGCGAGCTGCGCGATTCGATCGAGGGCATCGAGCGCATTCTCGTTCCGACCATGGGTGGCGCGCAGATCCCGCTCGCGCAGGTGGCGGAGATCCGGTACGCGCGCGGCCCGGAAATGATCAAGGGCGAGGACACCGCGCTCGTCGCGTACGTGCTCTTCGACAAACGCCTCGACTACGCGGAAGTGGACGTGGTGGAACAAGCGCGCGATTATCTCGAAGCGAAGCGCGCTTCGGGCGAGTTGCGCCTGCCGTCCGGTGTCACGTATACCTTCGCCGGCAGCTACGAGAACCAGATCCGCGCGCAGAAGAAACTTACGGTTGTTGTTCCGCTCGCGCTGTTCATCATTTTCCTGATCCTCTACTTCCAATTCCGCGACTACACCGTTTCGTTCTTCGTGTTCTCCGGCATCCTTGTCGCGTGGGCGGGCGGCTTCACCCTCATCTGGTTCTACGCCCAGCCGTGGTTCCTGGACTTCTCCGTGTTCGGCATGAACCTGCGCGAGTTGTTCCAGGTCGTGCCCGTGAACCTCAGTGTCGCGGTCTGGGTCGGATTCCTCGCGCTCTTCGGCATCGCCTCCGACGACGGCGTGGTGATCTGCACCTATCTCAACCAGCGTTTCGAGGGCGCGCAATTCAAGGATGTGAAAGAGCTTCGCCGCGCCGTCATCGAAGCGGGGTTGCGCCGCGTGCGGCCGTGCCTCATGACCACCGCGACGACGATCCTCGCGCTGCTGCCGGTCCTGACCTCCACCGGCCGCGGTTCGGATGTCATGGTTCCAATGGCCATCCCGTCGTTCGGCGGCATGCTCATCGAAGTCCTCACGATGCTCATCGCCCCAGTCCTCTATTCTGCATACAAGGAGCGACGGCTCTTGCGGGCCGACCGAACGATCGTTTGACCCTTGTTGCAAACCGGTTCGCGGACGCGTATTTTATGCGATAAACAGTAATGAGGGGGGCGAGTCATGATCAAGAAACTGCTCTCGTTTGTGTTCATCACGTCCGACGACAAGAACATCGGATTGCTGCTGCTGCGCGTCTTCGTCGGCATCGGCATGCTGACTCACGGCATTCCGAAAATCACCGGAGGCCCCGAATTCTGGGCGGGCCTGGGCGGCGTTATGACCGGGATCGGCGTGCCCGGCCCAACCGTCTTCTGGGGCTTCATGGCCGCCGTGGCCGAAAGCGTCGGCGCGCTGCTTCTCGTTTTCGGCGCGTGTACAACCGTGGCGTCGTTTCTCATCGTGTCCACCATGACCGTCGCTGCATTCGTGGCGCATGCAAGCGATCCCTTCGCAACACGCGAAATGGCCCTGCTGTATCTTTTCTGCGCCCTGTTCTTCATGCTGAAAGGCGCCGGCCGTTACTCGGTAGACCGCCTGATCAAGCGCTGAGCGCACTCCCACCAGACAACCCGGAACGCTCATTACAGGCTCTGTCGCCTGATTGACAATCATGCAATATAGTCATATATTATGACTATATAGCTTGAATTTATAGTCATGAAAATGTCTGTCAGCAGTTTCAAAGCCAAGTGCACCCGGGTTTTGCGGGAGGTGGCCACGGAGTACAAAACCGTGGAAATCACCAACCACGGAAAAGGCATCGCTGTTGTAGGCCCCATCACAGGCGAAAAGAAGAATCCGAAACAGTTTTTTGGCTCACTCAAGGGAACGGCAAGCCATGTAGGAGATATCGTTTCGCCTGCGGCTGATGCGAAAGATTGGGACGCCAACCGATGAAGTTCGTCCTCGATACACATACGTGGTTCTGGAGTCTTGCCGACTGGCATGCACTTCCGCCGCGCGCCCGTACCGTTTTGTCGAATCCGCGTCACGCTCCGTTTGGTTTGGCCGCCATTAGTTTGTGGGAGCTGGCCAAGCTGGTCGAGAAGGGGCGCATCACGCTTACGATTCCAGTTTCAGAGTGGATCAGAAGAGCGCAGGACCCGGATTTGATAACGATCCTTCCCTTGACCGGACAGGTGGCGATTGACTCCACTACGCTGCCGGACGGATTTCATTCCGATCCGGCCGACGAGTTGATCATCGCCACCGCGCGGCTCCACAACGCCACGCTGATTACAGCGGACAAGAGAATTCAGCGCTACGGCTCCGTCAAAACGCTCTGGGCATGATGCGTCCGCCGGCATGGGGCTGCAATAGTACGCGCAGAACGCCGATCTTATCGAGTCGCTTTACTCACCCCGCTGTGGGCGGTTATGTTAGGGGAAAACAATCGAACCCCGTGCGCGAGGCATATTCACCCATGAACAAGATCGCCGTCCTTTTTTTGATCCCCGCCACGCTTTTCGCCGCGGAACCCCCGCTCCGGCCGGGCGCGCGCGCGCTGCCCGGCGCCCAGCCGACATCCGAGCTCCGCTACCAGGACCCGGCCGCCACCAGCGTCGTCGTCGCCGGCTCCTGGGACGCGTGGGCAGGCCGGTCTGAAATGACAGCGGCGGAGGGGAGCTGGGTGCTGGATACGCGCGCTCTTCCCGCATCGTTCGGCCAGCACGAGTTCAAGTTCATTGTCAACGGCAACTGGGAAACCGGCGAGAACCGCCTCTGCTACATCAACGGCGACGGACTTCTCGACCGCCCATCCGATCTGATTCACGCCGCGACCATTGATGGCCGGGACGAAATCAACATCCTGTTCCGCCGCGGCGTGAGAGAACAGGACATCCGCGAAGTCCGGCTCATCCCGGAAGTGCCGATCCGCGGTTGGGCGCTTGCGCCGCCGCGCGAGGGGGCGTCACGCCAGGGATACTTCGTCGCCGGCCGCATCGTGACCTTCGTGTTCGACGAGAGCGTCTACGGCCTGACCCTCAATCCGGGCGATCGCGTTACCGTCGCCGGAAACTTCAACGGCTGGGACAGCTCCGGCGGCGGCGGACGCTGGGTTCTCCAGCGGCAGGGCGGCGTGGGGCGCTGGGAAATCGGCACCCAACTCGACGGGCTTCGCGCACCGCCCGGCGAACGCGACCTGCTTTTCAAGTTCGTCATCAACGGCAACCGCTGGCTCCCTCCGCCCGAAGGCGCCGCAAACGCCCTCTCCGACGGCAAGGGCAACGTCAACCTCCGGCTTGACCCGGCATCCAGCGGCAGCGCCAGCCTGCGCATCGAAACCGACAAACCCATCCCGCTTTCAGAAGCTTATGTTGTTCTTATCGAAGGACTTGCAAACACGCCTGCGTGGATGCCCCTGACCCCGGGGCGAATCTTCGAGCAGCTGGGTTCCGACAAGCCGCTGGGGGTGATCCTGGACCGTACCCAGCGCGCCACCACGTATCGCTTGTTTGCGCCCCGCGCGCGAAACGTTCACCTCTGCATCTTTGACACCCCCGAGCACGAGGTGCATCAGCCGGAATACAGGAAACTCGATCCCGTCGAGCGGTACCCGATGTGGATGGACGAGCAGGACGGTGTCTGGGAGATATCCCTGCTCGGCCTCGATATCGGAAAGTACTACTCCTTCAACGTGGACGGACCGACCGGGAACGGCGAGGGCTTCAACAGCCTCGCGCAGATCGGCGATCCGTATGCCCGGGCCGCGGCGCACGCGCGCAACAACTGCATCGTGATCGACCCGGAGGAGACCAACCGCTGGTTCGAAGGCTGGACGGATGACGACTACGTCCAGACTCCGAAGCAGGACGTGGTTCTCTACGAGATGCACGTGCGCGGCATGACCATGCATCCCTCGTCCGGCGTCGTTCCGGAATTGCGCGGCCGGTACGAGGGCCTGATCGGCAGTATCGGCACGGGAACGGGCCTCGACTATCTCAAGGAGCTGGGCGTCACGACGATCGAACTGCTGCCCACCGTGGAGTTCAACGGAAACCCGAACGAGTACAATTGGGGTTATGCGCCCGTGCTGTATTTCGCGCCGGAGGCGTCGTACGGACGGCAGCCGCTGAAGGGCTCCCAGTATTACGAATTCAAGCGGTTGGTGAACGAGTTGCACCGGCAGGGGTTCGGTGTCGTGCTCGACGTGGTGTTCAACCACGTCGGCAGCCCGAATTTCTTCCA
>JAKJGV010000006.1:0-267 GCA_022704185.1 Verrucomicrobiota bacterium | reverse complement strand
GCCGATGATGCGGCGCCTGATCGTGGACAACATCCTGTATTGGATGCGGGAGTTCAAAGTGGACGGCTTCCGGTTCGACCTCGCGGAGCTGATCGACATGGACACGATGATGGCGATCCGCGATGCCGCCGTGGCCGTCAACACGAACGTGCTGCTGATCTCCGAGCCATGGAGCTTCCGCGGCGAGAACAAGCACCAGCTCAAGGGCACCGGCTGGTCGGCCTGGAACAACGACTTCCGTTACGCCGCCAAGGACTTCGCCATGGG
>JAKJGV010000069.1 GCA_022704185.1 Verrucomicrobiota bacterium | reverse complement strand
GCGCCTTATCTGAAGGACCAGTTCAAGTTGGGCGACTCCCTCGTGGTGCACGGAAAGGTCTCGCGTTTCCGGCAGATGCTGGTCTTCCAGCACCCGGAATTCGAGGTGGTCTCCGAGGACAACGAGGAGTCCATTCACGTGGGCCGCATCGTTCCGGTGTATCATCTGACCGAGCATCTCCCGCAGCGGACGATGCGCCGGATTGTCTGGCACGCGGTGGAATCCTACGCGGGCCTCGCGGAGGATGTCCTGCCCGCGGAGACGCTGGAGCGGTTGCGGCTTCCCGGCGTCCGCGAGGCGATTCGCCGAGTGCACTTTCCCGATTCGCTTGACGAGGCGCAGCTTGCCCGTTACCGCCTCGTCTTCGAGGAATTCCTTTGCGTTCAGCTCGTGCTGGTCGCGCGCAAGATCCACGCGGAGCGGTTTCTCACCGGGCAGGCGCATGCTCCGGCGGGCCACGTGCGGAAGCACTTTCTCTCGTCGCTGCCTTTCCGTCTCACCGCCGCGCAGGAACGCGTGCTGCGGGAGATCGAGGCCGACATGCGCAAGCCCCGGCCCATGCACCGCCTGTTGCAGGGCGACGTCGGCTCCGGCAAGACGGTGGTCGCGGTCTGCGCGTTGCTGGACGCCGTGGAAAGCGGCTCGCAATGCGCCGTCATGGCGCCCACCGAAATCCTCGCGGAGCAGCACGCGCGCACGTTCGAGCAGTATCTCCAGCCGATCGGCACCCGCCTCGCGCTGCTCACCGCCGGCGTGACCGGCGCGGTGCGGGCGGAACTGCTGGAGGCCGTGCGGCGCGGCGACGTGGATATCCTGGTGGGCACGCACGCAATCATCGAAGACGGCGTGGCCTTCAAGCGGCTCGGGCTGGTGGTGATTGACGAGCAGCACAAATTCGGTGTGGAACAGCGCGGGATGCTGTACGAAAAGGGAGTGCAACCCGATGTGCTGGTCATGACCGCGACGCCGATCCCGCGCACGCTGGCGATGACGATTTACGGCGACCTCGACGTCAGCATTCTCGACGAGATGCCGCGCGGGCGGCAGCAGATCGTCACGCGCGTCATCAAGGAGGAACAGCTTCCGAAGGCCTACGATTTCATCCGGAAGCAGGTCGCCCGCGGACGGCAGGCGTTCCTCGTGTACCCGCTGATTTCGGAGTCGTCGAAATCGGAGCTGAACGCAGCGGAGGCGATGTACCGGCGCCTGCGCGAGGATGTGTTCAAGGCCGAGCGGGTGGAGTTGATTCACGGCCAGATGCCGCCCGCGGAAAAGGCCGCCGTGATGGAGCGCTTCAGGCGAGGCGAAGCGGACATCCTCGTGGCGACGACCGTGATCGAGGTGGGCATTGACGTGCCGAACGCGACGGTGATGCTGGTCGGCAGCGCCGAGCGGTTCGGGCTGGCGCAACTGCACCAGCTTCGCGGCCGGATCGGGCGCGGCGCCCATAAATCGTTCTGCATCCTCGAAGGCAAGCCCGGCACGCCGGAATCCTGGCGCCGGCTGAAGGTGATGGAGGAGACGCTGGACGGGTTCCGCATCGCGGAAGAGGACTTGCGCATCCGCGGCATGGGCAACCTGCTCGGCCGGGAGCAGAGCGGATTTCCGACGCTCAGGGTGGGCGATCCGTTGAACGATTCGGAGATCCTGGTGGCCGCGCGCAAAGAGGCCTTTCGGATCGTCGAAGGCGATCCGCGCCTGGAAGATCCGCAGTACGAACGCCTGCGCGCGCGGGCGCGGGCTTTGTACCGGATGGTCGGCCCCTTTGTCCGGGTGGGGTGAGCCTGCATTTTGCTCAGCGCAGCCTGTTGGCCTTTCGCGGTGAGCCACGACGAACGAGCGTGGCGGCTGAGGCCGCGTGGATCATGCGCGATACCGGCCCGGCTTCTGCGTTGTCGCTTGGGGCGCGGACACGAGTCCAGCGCCCCAAGCTCCGCCTTGAATCCGGGCCGGTCTGGCGCATTCCCACGCGGAGGCTCGCAGACTCGCCCGACCTCAGCCGCCACGCGGTAGCCATTCGGAGGGACGACGACAGACGTTCTTGACCATGACTTGGCGATGAAGTGGTCGGAGCGTGGATGCGGGATACGTCTCCGTGCCTTCGTGGTGAAAAATCATTCTCCTGGTTCCCGGCTTTCCCGTGCGCGAAAAAGCTCGTTATTTTTTCCAATCATTGGAAAAATGCGCGCATATTTTTCCAATGATTGGAAACTTTCCGTTGGAGCGGTCATGAAGCAGGAAGAGATCTTCAAGGTTTTTCGCGAGACAAATGCGTTGTTGAGCGGTCACTTCGAGTTGCGGTCCGGGCTGCACAGCGACCAGTTCTTCCAGTGCGCGCTGGTGCTTCAGCATCCCCGCATCGCCGAGCGGTTGTGCAAGGCGGTGGTGGAAAAGCTGCGCGCGGAGCGGGGGCATTCCCTCCGCGTGGACGGCGTGATCTCGCCGGCGCTGGGCGGCATTCCCGTGGGGCACGAGATCGGGCGCGCGTTCGGCGTGCGGGCGATCTTCGCGGAGAAGGACGAAGGGAAGCTCGTGTTGCGCCGGGCGTTCCAGGTCAAGCCAGGCGAACATTTCATCGTGGCGGAGGATGTGGTGACCCGCGGCGGGCGCGTGCAGGAAGTGATGGATATCGTCAAGGCGCGCGGCGGAATCGTGGAGGCGGTGCTGGTGCTGGTGAACCGGAGCGGCGGGCGCGCGCAGTTCGACGCGCCGCTGGTGAGCCTGCTGGAGTGGGAGCCTTCCACGTGGCCGCCCGGCGAATGTCCGTTGTGCCGGAAGGGCGTGCCGGTGGAGCATCCGGGAAGCCGCTGACGGTGGGAGCTTGAGAATCGGGCTGTGAGGCGATAGTATGCGTGGCGTGAGAGTCAACCTGTCGAGAGGGAGAAAACAGAATGAGCAAGCGTTTCGTGCTGGTCCTTGCCGTGATGGTGTGTGTGCTGGGCATGATCTCCGTGTCGTCCGCCAACCTGTTGCAGAATCCGTCCTTTGAAGATCCGGAAACCGAGGCGGACAATCCGTACGGCGATATCGCGGCGTCGTGGGGGCGTTGGGGTCACTGGATGAACCGTGAAACGGGTTGGAAGCCGACCCGGACCGGTGCGTGCCTGATCGGTTACCACCACTGGGAAATCGGCGGTCCGGACACCTCCGGTCTCTACCAGGATGTGGACGACGTGACGGCGGGCTCGCAGTGCGTGTTCTCTATTCATGCGGCGAAGGACAAGGATACGAACATCGAGTCCATCGAGCTGCGCATCGAGAAGACGGGTGGTTTCGAGACGCTGGGTTCGGCGACCTACAAGCTGGACGATCTCAAGGGGGCGGGCTACACGAAGTTGTCGGTGAGCGCCCGCGCGACGGAGGATGGAGTGCGCGTGACGGTGGTGGTGAACCCTGCGAAGAGCAGTCCGCGCGGCGGCGCGCTCAAGCTTGACGATGCCGAGCTGGTCACGGAATAGCCGGATCGGCGGCCGGCTGCAAAAAAAGCCTGTCTGCACGGGGATCGCGCGTGTATTATTGCTTTGCGGAGCAAGATGCGCACGATAGCAGGGGAGGAGTGTGCGACATGGCGCCAGACGATACAGGGGAAAGCCCTTCGACCGCCTCAAAGAGCGGTGCGGAACCAATCAATGCCGAGTTGATGCGGGACATCGGAAACTTCCTGCGCACCGCGGGACAAAGCATCAATAATTCCGCTCTTTACGGCGCTTCGCACAAGATCACCGTGCGGAGCATGACGGACAGCTATAATCTGCTGGTTTCGATTCTTGCACGCCAACCTCGCATCAACCTCAGCGTGGTGGACGGCGAATTGCTGGTGGAGGGGCGGCAGGTCGAGCTGAAGAATCCCTTCATCAACATCTTTGCGGACAAGCTGGCGGCCGCCGGGGTGACGGGTTTCTCGCTGCTGGAAGGAATGCCGGAGACGGAGTTTCAGAAACTCATGTCGCTGCTCTTGTCCGCCAAGGGCGAGGGCGATTCCGTTGACTTCGCCGACCAGGTGGAGAAGTCGCAATTGCAGTTCATCCAGGCCGAGCGGGTGAAGTACGAGAAGATCACCGAGTCCGAGACGGTGGTGGGGAAGGAAGACGAGGAGGCCCGGGTAGTCGCTGCCGCGGCCGTCGAGCAGATCATGGCGTTCCTCAAGGGCGACACCGGTGTGGCGCCGGAAGACGTCGCCCATGACCTCAGCAGCCTTGCATCCGATGCCGACCGGCTGGCCAACCTGATCATGGAAGCCTCCGCCATCCGCCAGCAGCAATCGGGCATCGCGGAGGGCGAGTCTCTGGCGGATATCGTGGTCGGCTGCCTTCGCCGTACGTTCGAGGGTTTGGTGAAGGATCCGGGCGCCCGTTCCAAGAAGGGGAAGAACGCGGTCAAGAAGATCATGTTGATGCTCGAGAAGACGGTGCTCGACAAGCTGCACGCGATCAGCGAGCAGGCGGACCCGCAGCTGGACGAAGCGATCACGGGCGCGGTGGAGGAAATGATCGGCGATCTCGAGGTGGATACCTTGACGGCCGATTACGTTCGCAAGCGCAAGGCCCTGGAAGAGACCGAGGAACGCGTGCTGAAGTATATGAAGTCGCATGCCGACTCGTCCTTGTCCGACGAGCTGGAGGACCGCTTGACGGATGCGGGTTTGACGCCGGATGGATGGCGTGAACTCGTGGTGAAGAGCGGCGCCGAGTACGGAACGGGCGCCGGTCGCGGCGCGGGGGGTGGGTCGGGGACCGACCCCGTGAGCGTGGGCGTACTCGCGATGCTGTTGAGCGAGTTGGACGAGATGATGGCGAGCGTGGCGAACCCGCATGCTCTGAGCAGCAAGCTGGCGGAAATCGGGCAGAAGGCGCAAGAAGTCGCGAGCGTCGCGGAACAGCGAATCGAGGATTTCGGCAAGGCGCTTCAAAAGGAAGACGAAGTGCTGATTGGCTTGGATGAGGCGCAGCAGGCGAAGGTCAAGATGTCGCGCCAGTCCATGACGGAGCTTCTTGCGGAGATCGTTCAGGAGTTGTGTCAGTCGCTTTCCGCCATCAACTGCGCCGTGGGTATGACCTTGGCCGAGCACATCGGCGACATCAACGACGATCAGCGCCAGGTTCTGAATGTCGCCGCGACATGCGGTCACCGCCTGGACGAGTTGCTCGACCGCATCATCGAGATCGTGGGGTTGCCCAAGAGCCTGCAGCCGGACAAGGAAAAGGTGTACGGCGCGGGATACGAGCAGCAGGGCGGGTGATAACCTCGCGTCTTACTTCTTGGCGGGTTCTTCCGCGGGTTCCTTGGGCTCTGCGGTCGGGTCCAGCAGCAACTCTGCGTCGTCGAACTTGATGGCCCCCTGCCGTCCGCCCGCCTGTTTGGGTGTGACGATCACGAGCACGCGGACTCCTTCGCCCTTGGTTCTTCCGCTGACGGTAAGGATACCCCACGCCTTGCGGCGAATATCATCCATGTAGAACACCTGGGAGGCCAGCGTTTCAAAGCCCCCGAGCCGCTCGAGGCGCAGCTCCACGGAATCCGCGTCGGTTTGATCGTCGCGGAACACGAAGATCGAGAACTGGCACAGCGTTCCGTCCGGTATGCCGGGCACATCCTGGAAGAAGCCGGAAGGGTTGTTTTCCTCGATGCGCCAGTGATGATAGCCCATCAGGCAGTTTCCGCTGCGTGTGGGGACCCACTGGCTTTCGCGATTCATCCAGTTGCCCCAGCGGCGCCAGCCCGCGGCAAGATCGCCCCACTCGTTGTCCGTATCCGTTTCGGGCTCTTCGAAGGAGGGGTTCACCAGTTGCTGCGCGCGGGCGACCGGGCATGCGCACCATGCCGCCGCAAAGGCGACCAGCAGGCCCCTCTTCAACGCTGTCATCACGGCAGTCCTCCCACTGCGCGGGGCAGGTGGCTCAGAACTTCATCTGAGCGACTTCTTCCGCGAGGTCTTCGACGGCTTCCATGGCCATCAGCATCCGGTCTTCCGCCTGCGGGGTGTCCTGGCCGTCCGCCCACGCGGAAGCGATGTCCGTGACGCCGACGTACTTCATCGCCGCCTCGACTTGCGGGGTCAGCGCGTCGGCCGGGTCGCCTTCCTTCAGCACGATGCCCGCGGAGGCGAGCACGATGGCCTTGCGCACCTGGTGCGAGGGCCGGACCGCGCCTTCCTCCAGGGTGAATACGAGATTGGGCACCATGACCTGCTCGAACCACGCCTTCATGATCGCGGGCATACCGCAGTTCCACAGCGGCATGGAGAGCACGATGATGTCGCTGTCCCGGAACTGCTGTGCCTGCGCGACCGCATACCCGGTCGCCTTTTGCTCTGCGGCGGTGGGCTGGTAACCGGGTTGCTTGATGGGCATCCAGAACGCGCGGTAGCCCTCGTAATTAAGGAAGGGGGGCGGGCTGTGATAGAGATCCACATTGATGACGTTAATATCCGGATTCAGCTCCGTCAGTTTGGCAAAAAAGGCCGCGGCAAGCTGCTTGGATACGGACTCTTGGAACGGTCTCGGGCTCGCACAGACATGCAATACGTTCATCTCACTCCTTATTCGTCGCTGGTTTCACCTTATGATATATGCCCGGTTTTGGGCGTTCTGCAAATCTTTATCCTTCGGACCAGGGTCCCTGGTTGAGGGTGGGGGCGGCGGGAAGCGGTGCCATCAGTTTGCCCAGGTAGCTTTCCAGTTCCCTTCCGTATTCGGTGTCTTTCCCCAGTTGCGCGAGCTGTTTGTGGACGAGGAGAAGCCCCTGGCTGCCGACCTCCGCCTCTTCCGCGCTGGCGTAGCGCTGCTTGGGATCGACTTCAAGAAACCTCTGCAGAAGCAGAACAAACTGCGCGTTTTGCCGGACGTATTCCGGCAAGAGGGAAGGGAGCCGACCGGGCAATTCGTTCTTGAAGGACAGAAGATCGGCCTCGCTCAGACCCTTGGTATCGAGCAGCGGTTCGCCCCGGAGCATTTCCAGGCCGACCAGTCCCACGCTGTAGATATCGGACTGCACGACGCTGGGTTCGCGGCGGTGGGTTTCGGGCGCCATGTACAGCGGCGTGCCGAGCAGGATCGTCACCTTTTCGTTCAAAAGCACGGCGCGCCCGAAGTCGATCAGCTTCACATACCCGAGACGGTCCACCATGACGTTGGCGGGCTTCACGTCGCTGTGCGCGAAACCCATCTCGTGGAGGGTCTCGAGACCGCGGAGGATCTGGCGCATGATGTAGAGTGCGACGCCGGGTTGAATGCGAACCCGGCCCGCGTCCACGCGGAAAATGGCATCGGTGAAACGCGCCCAGTCGGACGTCGTACTGCGTTTGCGGACGGTTTCGAGGTGTTCGCCGTCGAGGAGATAGCGCAGGCTGCAGCCGTCCACGACTTCCATCTGGAGGTACCCGATGCCGTTGCTTTCCTCGTAGATTTCGGGTGAGACCAGCACGGGGCTCTTGACCATCTGCAGCTTGGAGGTTTGCGCGGCGATACGCCCCATGTCGGTCCAGTACTTCTTGGCGCTGGGATAGATGGCCGGGTTGAACAGCTTGATCGCGTGGCGGGTCACGCAACCCCGCGCGCCCTGTCGGAGGCCGAGGAAGACGATGCCCTGGCGGCCGCGCCCGAGTTCCTTCAAAAACCGGTACGCCACGGGGTAGTAGATGCCGCGGGCGTTGATAATGGCCTGGTAATTAGCGGCGAGCTGCTGGCTGCCCTTGCCGAACGCCTCGGAGGGAGTGTCTTCCAGCGACGAGGTTTCCGTCACCGCGGTGGTGGCAAAATGCTCGATCCGCGTGGTCTCAAAGTGTTTCCGGGCCGAATTCATGGCGCAGAGTTTACGCACATCGCTTCAATTGGCAACAAAGGATTCCGGGCAAGGGGTATATCCGCGTTGCGTAAGGGGCCGATTCCGTGTAGAAAGCCGGATCGCTCGATAGGGGTGTAAAACATGGGTGAAACTTTCGATATCGCGGTGATCGGCGGCGGCATCGTGGGCACGGCCACGGCCATGGCTCTTCTTTCGAGGCCGGGCCGGTCGGTTGCGGTGCTTGAGGCGGAGGGCCGTCTTGCCGCGCACCAGACCGGCCATAACAGCGGCGTGATCCACTCCGGGCTCTATTACAAGCCGGGCTCCCTGAAGGCCGCCAACTGTACGGCGGGGCGCGAAGCGCTGTACCGGTTCTGCTCGGAACACGGAATCCGCCACGAGCGCTGCGGCAAGATCGTGGTGGCCACCTCCGCGGATGAATTGCCCGACCTCGCCCGGCTCGAAGAACGGGGGCGCGCGAATGGGTTGGAGGGGATTGACCGGCTGACGGGCGACGAGATCCGCGAATACGAGCCGCACGTCACCGGGATCGCCGGGCTGCGCGTTCCGCAAACCGGGATCGTGGATTACGAGGAAGTGACGGAAGCCTTCGGACGGATCGTTCGCGAGCGCGGCGGTGAAATCCGCCTCGATTGCCGCGTGCTCGGCGTGCGGCGCGATACGGGCGGACTGGTTGTCCAAACGGGCACGGGCGAAGTGCGCGCGCGCCATCTCATCAACTGCGCGGGGCTGCAATCGGACCGCGTCGCGAGGTTGTGCGGCGTGGAGCCGGGCGTGCGGATCGTGCCGTTCCGCGGCGAGTACTACGAACTGGCCGGAGAAAAGGAACACCTCGTTCGCAACCTGGTGTATCCCGTGCCCGATCCGGCGTTCCCGTTTCTCGGCGTGCATTTCACGCGGATGATCGGCGGCGGCGTGGAAGCCGGACCGAACGCCGTACTGGCCTTCAAGCGCGAAGGCTATGCGAAGACCAGTTTCTCATTCAGGGATTCGTACGATACCTTCACGTACCCCGGTGCGCTTCGTCTCTTTTCCAAACATTTGAAAATGGGCGTGGGCGAATTCTACCGGTCGTTTTCGAAGCGCGCGTTCCTCGCAGCGCTGCGGAGGCTGCTGCCGGAACTGGAACTCGGCGACCTCCAGCCGGGCGGGGCCGGCGTGCGGGCGCAGGCGGTCGGGCCCGATGGAGGACTGATTGACGATTTCCGGATCGTCGAGGCCGATCGGATGATCCACGTGCTGAACGCGCCGTCCCCCGCCGCGACGGCCTCGATCAGTATCGGACAGAGGATCGCGGAGTTGGCGGAAACGAACTTCGGGCTGGCGTGAAAGAGCCCTCACCCCAGCCCTCTCCCTGGGGGAGAGGGGAAAAGGAAGGAAGTCCTCTCCCGGGGAGGGGAAGAAGATGAGAGCGGAGCAACCTCCTCTCCCTCTGGGAGAGGATTGAGGTGAGGGTTTTCTGTGAACGTCGTACATCGAAATAAGATTCCCCCAAAAAACTGGAACGACTGGCGGTGGCAGTTGCGGAATTGCGTGCGCGACCTGGCGGGACTGGAGAAACTGCTGCACCTGACGGACGACGAGCGTTCGGCCGTGCACAAACTCGGCAAGCGGTTGCCCCTCGGTATCACTCCCTATTGCGCCGCGCTGCTGGATCGCGATGATCCGTCGCAGCCGTTGCGCCGGACGCTGGTCCCTTCAACGGCCGAGTTCGTCAGGACCAGGGGCGAGTTGGAAGATCCGCTCGGCGAAGAACAACGCATGCCGGTGCCCGGCCTCGTGCATACCTATCCGGACAAAGTGTTGTTCCTGGTGACGGATCAGTGCGCGGTGTATTGCCGATATTGCACGCGCGCGCGAATGGTGGGCCGGCAGGGCAAGGTGTCCGATCGCGCGCGCTGGCAAAGGGCCGTGGACTGCATCGCGGCGACCCCGGCGGTGCGCGATGTGCTGATTTCCGGCGGCGAGCCGCTCATCCTTTCCGACGACAAGCTGGAGTGGCTGTTGCGCCGCCTGCGGGCGATCCCGCACGTGGAAATCATCCGCCTGAGCACCAAGGTGCCCGCGGTCCTGCCGCAACGGATCACGCGGCCGTTGGTCCGCATGCTCCGAAAATACCATCCGCTGTGGCTGAGCGTGCATTTCACTCATCCGGACGAACTGACGCGTGAATGCGGGACGGCGTGCGCGAGGATCGCCGATGCGGGCATTCCGATGTGCAGCCAGACCGTGCTGCTCAAGGGCGTGAATGATGACGCGGACACGATGAAGCGACTGATGCTCGGGCTGCTCCGGTTTCGCGTGAAGCCGTATTACCTTCATCAATGCGATGCCATCGCGGGCTCCGCGCACTTCCGCACGCCGGTCGCGACCGGCAAGGAGTTGCTCAGGAGCCTGCACGGCCACACGACGGGGTACGCCGTTCCGGCGTTCATGCTCGACGCGCCGGGCGGCGGAGGCAAAGTCCCGCTCTCTCCGGACTACGTGGCGGGCCGCGACGGCGATGAGCTTGTGCTGAGAAACTATCGGGGGGAAGAGTATCGGTACAGGGAACGTTGAACGTCGAATTTGCTGCCTATCCACATCCTCATTCGGGTTGTTCATGCCGCAAGAAAAGGATAACATGCGCTAATGAATGTGGATCGAATTCTTGAAGCGTTTAACAGCGGCCACGTGGAGTATCTTCTCATCGGCGGCATGAATTACATGCTGCGGCACGAGCCCCAGCTTACGTATGACGTTGACATCTGGATTAATGACGCGAAGGAAAACCGGGCGCGGTGCGAGGCTGCCTTGAAGGAAATCGAGGCGGAGTGGGGGGCCGACGAGCATGAGTGGGGTCCCGTCGCACAATTGCCCCAGGGCTGGTTGGGGCGCCAGGCGATGTTCTGTTTGACCAGCCCGCATGGCGCGGTGGATGTTTTCAGGGCCGTGTCGGGGTTGGATTCCTGGGATGCCTGCAATGCGCGGGCGGTCGCCGGCGCAACCACCGGCGGGATTCGGTTTAGAGGGCTTTCCGATGAGGATATGCTGCGATGCCAGGAAGCGCTTCCTGCGTCGGTGCGCAAAGAGGAGCGCATCAGGGTTCTGCGGTCCAAACTCAAAGGGGGCGGATGATGTGCCCATCCATGGATCCTCAGTTGAAGCTTCGCGAGGAACTTAAACGCGAGAAAAGTTGGGATCCGCGCCGGCGGTGGAAGGTGATTCAGGACACCATCACGTGGGTTGAGGCGCAAGCCCCTGTCCCGCGAAACAGCAAACAGCGTTGCCTCGAGCTGCAACGGGAGAGATTGGCTGATCTCCGGATACGGGATGCGGGATTCGGGATTCGAGGTTGATGTTCCCCCCGCATCTCGCCTTGTCCGCCGAAGCCGGGCGAAGGCGGAATCCATCCCTCCTTCGCCGTTCCCTTTTCTTGCCAAATCGTTTCGGGGGGCCTACTCTACACGCCTCTTTATTAAGGAATAGTGCATGCAGTGGTTGTTGAAGAAGATCATAGGGACGAAGAACGAGCGGGATGTCCGGAAAATGCGCCCGCTGGTCGAGCGGGTCAACGCGCTGGAGGTTGAGCTCCAGGCGCTGTCCGACGACCGGCTCAAGGCCAAGACCCTGGAATTCCGCGCGCGCGTTGAGAAAGGCGAGACGCTCGACAACATCATGTGCGAGGCGTTTGCCGTCGTGAAGAACGCCTGCCGCCGGCTGGTCGGGACGGAGGCGGATGTCTGCGGTCACAAGCTGCGGTGGGACATGGTGCCTTTCGATGTGCAGATCATCGGCGGCATCGTGCTGCACCAGGGCAAGATCTCCGAAATGGCCACGGGCGAGGGCAAGACGCTGGTCGCGACCATGCCCGTCTACCTCAACGCGCTCGGCGGGCGCGGC
>JAKJGV010000068.1:6180-11779 GCA_022704185.1 Verrucomicrobiota bacterium | reverse complement strand
GCATCGCACAGTCCGTCCGCGGCAAGCAGGGAGGCTACGCCCTGTCACGCCCCGCGGTGAAGATCACGGTCGGCGATGTGATCCGGGTTTTCGAAGCGCCGCTGCTGAAGATCGAGCCCGAAGGCCGCCGCAAGGGACACAAACGCTCTGCTTCCCTCTCCGTCTTCAGCGAGATCTGGCATGAAGCGGAGAACGGCCTGTCCTCCGTCTTCGACGGCGCAAATTTTGCAGACCTCTCGGAGCGGGAACGAAAATTCGAATCCGGCACCGCCGGAGATTTCGTGATCTAGCCCGGTGTCCCAGGATTTCCGGGGCAGAAATCACGGGCTCTGGGCCGACAGGAATCGCGCCTACGGCGTAGAAGCGGTCTCCCTGCTTCGCCCGCGGCTTCGCAGGGCGAGCCAGACCGCTTTTTTGCAACAGGTCATTTGCGGGACACCACGCTAACCTGCATATTGCACCAGCACAAGAGGCTGGTGCAATATGCACCTGCAGCGCTGTGCGCAGCACTGCGGGCAGGTCGGGGGCATGTTGCACGAGGGCTCGTGCAACATGCGGGCTAATCCCTGCTCGACAGAGTCTCCCTCTAAATGGATTGATATCGGATGTGAAGCATCTCGCGAAACGATCGTTGACCGGAGAACCCCGGATAACCATGCAAGGCGGCAGGACATACAATATCTGGACGATCGGCTGCCAGATGAACGAGGCGGATTCGCGCTATCTCGCCGCCCGGCTCGAATCGCTTGGGTATTCCCCCGCCCCGCGCACGCGCAATGCCGACCTGGTGGTCGTCAACACCTGCGTGGTCCGCCGGCAAGCCGAAGACAAGGTCTATACCCGGCTGCGCTATCTCAGCCAGCTCAAGCGCGAACGCCCCGACACAGTCGTGGCCCTCATGGGCTGCCTCGTCGGACACAAGTCGGACCCTTCGCTGCCCTCCAAGTTTCCGTTCGTGGACGTCTTCCTGCCGCCGTCCGACATTTCACCCCTCATCGAGTTTCTGCGTGAGAACGAGGACACATCCGCCCTCTCGTCCCTGGAGCGGCAGCATGCGGCGCGCGATGCATTCATGGATGGCGAGTTGCCCGTGCCGCCGACCGAACTCGGCACCACGATCAGCGCGTTCGTGCCTGTCGTCCTCGGGTGCTCCCACGCATGCACCTTCTGCATCATCCCCTATCGCCGCGGAACGGAGCGGAGCCGGCCACGGAAAGAAATCGTAAACGAGGTGCGCCGTCTCGCGGATAAAGGTATTCGCGAGATCACGCTGCTCGGCCAGATCGTTGATCGCTACGGCCTCGACCTCGACCCGCGGACCGACCTGGCGGCGCTGCTCAGCGATGTCGCTTCCATTGACGACATCCTGCGCATCCGCTTTCTCACGAGCCATCCGAACTGGTTCACAGATCGCCTTCTCGACACCGTCGCCGCAGGCGGAAAGATCTGTCCCTCCGTCGAAATCCCCGTCCAGGCGGGCAACGGCGAGGTGCTGGCGCGGATGAAGCGAGGATACACCGTGGATGACTACAGGAGGCTGGTCGGCCGCATCCGCGCGCGCGTCCCGGAGGTCGGCATCTCCACAGACATCATCGTCGGATTCCCCGGCGAAACGGAAGAGCAGTTCATGGACACCTATCGGCTGATGGACGAACTTCAGCCCGACATGATCCGGATCGCGAAGTACTCCGAGCGCCCGCAGACGCTTGCCTCGCGGCACTACCCGGACGACGTGCCGCCGGAGGAGAAGGAGCGCAGGCGCGTCATGCTGGAGGCCTTGCTCGCCGACTACCTCGAACGCAGGCACTGCGAGCTGCAGGGCCGTGATGTTGAAGTGCTTGTCGAAGCCCGCTCCCGAAACGGCCGCTGGCGCGGCCGCACCCCGCAGGGCAAGCTTGTGTTTTTCGACGAAAAATGCGACCTGCTCGGGAAGCTTGTCCGCGTCAAGCTCGATTGGACCGGCGCGTTTTCATTGATTGGAACACATCGAATCCCGACACCTGAAACCTGACACCCGAGCACCCGACATGAAATCCGATCGCACCCCCGTTTTCCTTTCCGCCTTCGTCTATCCCGGCGCGGGCCAGTTCCTGCAGCGGCGATGGATCGCAGGCCTTCTCTACTCACTCTGCTTCACGGCCTGTTTTGTGCTCTTTCTTTCGAGCGTGATCCGCCCGATCTTCCAGACCCTGAGCGCCGCGCTGAGCTGGGCAGAGAGCACCAACGCCGACGCCACGTTCACCCCGGTTCCGCTGTTTCGCATCCTGGTGACGTTCGTCGTTGCGCTTGCGCTCTACATCTCGAACATCGCCGACGCGGCGCGGGCGGCGCGGCGCGCACAGACGCCTCCAGGCCTGCCGCTCTGAAATACCCTGCGTTTCCTGATCGGCCCGCGAGCCCTCCTTCGCCAAGCTCCGGCGGGCAAGCGGCGGGCCCTCCCTGGTTCAGAACTGGAAGCGCAGCGACACGGTCGGCAGCACCGAGGAGTCCGGCTCGAACGATGCGCGTCCCAGTATCCCGTCCACGCACTGGTCTTCGCGGCGACGGTTGAAGCGATGGGTCGAGTCAATGCCCCCGTAAATGCTTCCGGAATACCAGGTGAACTCGAAGAACGTGATCACCGCAAATGCGCCCCACTGCTCGTTCTCCGCCGTGTGAAGCATGCCGAAGATGAAAAGCGAATTGAGGATCAGCGACCTGAATCCCGTCGCCCATTCCCCGGCGTAGAAGTATCCGAACCCCGGCAGCATGCCGAGCGCGCCGCCCAACCCCGGACGCTTGTCCCGGCCTTCGCGGTATGCCTGCAGCGCGTCGCGACCATCTGTTTCGCGCAATGACGATCTATCGAGCGCCGCTTCCGCGCCCTCCACATCCTTCAATCGCACGCGCGATGCCGCGAGTTTACGCGCCGCGTACGCACGCTGCGGGTCGCTTGCGGCGCCCTCCACGGCGCTCTCAAAGTAGAATGCGCTTTCGTCCCAACGCCCGCCCTTCATCGCGTTCTCGCCGCGCAGCAGCAGGGCCCGGTCGGAAAGCGCCGGGTCCGCGTCCTCCGCACGATCCAGCATGCGGTCGGAAACGGAGAGTTTCGCCGCGCGGTGATACTCGTAGGCGGAGGCCCAGAACCAGCCGCCGCGCGCCGGCGCCTGGTCCGACTCCATCGCCGCGCGCCGGAATTCCACCGCCGCGCCCGCGTAATCGCCTTCCCTCGCCAAATCCAGCGCGACCCTTGCCCCCTCGCTCTCGCCAAAACCGCGAAGCGGAAGAAAAATCAAGATAACGGAGATCAGAATTCGAAACCGCGAATTAACGCGAATTAACGCGAATTGAAGATGTGTTTTGTCATCGAAAAGAATCATTCTATCTTCCCATGAATTAGCGTTAATTAGCGGCATCCTTTCCGCCACCACCACGTATGATCTTCCACCGGATCGGCAAATCGAATCTTGTCGTGCACATGCACCGGGTGTTCCTGCATCACCACCACGGAGGGCTCCCGCACCAACCGGTCGGCAATCAGCGGGAACGCCAGCAACCCGTGCTTGCGGCTCGCCTGGTTGAAATACTCCGAGCAACTCGGCAGGAGCGAGCATCGCGCGCCGATCGCCGGGCGGATGCCCCTGCGATAGAACGCCACCACCCACTGGCCGGGCTTCGACAGGATGCTGCCCGCCTTTTCCTTTCTCATCCCGCACTCCCGAACCAGGTCCCGCGACCAGAGCGCGCGCGAAGTTTCCAATGATTGGAAAACTGCGGGGTCGAGTGTTCCAATGATTGGAGAATCTTTGCGCAGGAGATCCAGCGAGCAGCCCGCGCGCAGGAACAAGGCGTGATCGGACGTCAGCAGAAAGGCCTTCTGCAGGTTTCGCGCCGCGGCCTCCGCCTCGCCGCGCGCCCATTGCAGGCGACCCAACTCGTAGGCCGCCATCGCGCGCGCTTCGCGATCGGCGGCCCCTGCGGCCAACCGCTCCAGCGTCGCCTGGGCGGCGGCGATATCGTTCCCTTGTCTCAACAGCGAAATAGAGCCCAACAGGGCGGCCTTCTCAGCCTGCGGATCATCGTCGAAAACACGTCGGCATTCCCGGCGGCAGTTGTTCCAGTCCTGCTCTTCGAACAGCTCGACCGCAAGGTCCATGTTCCCGACGGCCAGCCGAACCACCAGAAAAAGAAAGAGGATTCCGGGCACGAAGCCCGGAATCCTCCAAGTCTTACTCAACGCCTGAACAGCGCGCATCAATAATACATCGCGCCGTACTTGGACGCGAGATCCGTGCGAGTCACGCCATTCGCGCCATCAATACCGTTCCAGATTGCGAACACGATATTGACGTACGGAATGAGCATCACCCATTCCCGCCAGTGGATCTCTTTGCCCGCGTTGTAGTCTCCGGCAGCACGAATGCCGAAGCAGCAACCCGCGATGAACCCCATGAACCCGCCGCGTCCGGATGCCGGAGCTGCCGACACATGAAGCCCACTCATCAAGAAGGCACAAACCAATACCGCAACGATCAGCTTCTTCATCAGGCCTCCCTTCTATTGCAGGAGAGTCTATTGATCCGCTCACACCACGCAAGTTTTTTCTGTCGAAGACAACAGCTTCCCCTTTCGCGCACCACGCGGGTCAATACATCCATCGCACGATCCGGCGGAGCCAGGGGGATTTCATACGGTTCATCATCCACATTTCGGACACTCGCTTGGTCAGGAACGACATGCTCGGGAATGAGTGCTGGAGCAGCATAATATCGGTAATCCGGCACTTCTTCTGGATGGCCAACGCCCATTCGTTGATCATCTCGCCGGAACCTTCCCCGATGATTTGCGCGCCATAGATGCGGCCGGTCGGGCCGATGTAAGCGCGCACATGGCCCTCCGCGATGCCCTCGGCGATCGCCGCACCGTAATCGGAATAGTTCGCGGTCACGGTCTCATACTTCACACTCGCCGCATCGAGTTCGCGCGTAGATTTACCGACCATCGAAACCTGGGGTTCCGTGAAAACGGTCCATGGCACCACGTATTTCCGGAAATCCATGCGCATGAAGGGCGGCATCATGCAGTTCATCAGCGCGATCATGCCCTGGTGCATCGCCGCATGCGAGAACAGCGCGTGCCCGTTGCAGTCGCCCGCCGCATAGATATGGCTACGACTCGTTTGCAGGTGCTTGTTCACCTCGATGGCATTCTTCCCGACTTTCACGCCGGCGCGATCCAATTGCAGAGATTCAACATCAAGCCGACGCCCCGCGGCGACCAGCAACCGCTCGCCTTCAAGGCGCTCGCCCTGCTCGGTCACAACGGCTACACCCGAGGCAGACTTTTCGACGCGAACGATTTCGCGGGCGTTGCAGACTTCCACGCCCTCGCGCTTCAACGCGGCTTCCAGCGTTTCCCCGGCGTTGCGATCCGCCGGCGGCAACAGATGCGCGTCCATGTGGACGATCCTGCAGGGGCATCCGAGCCGCGTAAAGGCCTGCGCCATTTCACAGCCGATCGCTCCGCCGCCGATGATGACCATGCTCTTCGGCACGTTCTTCAACTTGAAGATGTTCTCGTTGGTCAAAACATCCACGTCCTTTATGCCCGGTATCGGCGG
>JAKJGV010000068.1:0-6128 GCA_022704185.1 Verrucomicrobiota bacterium | reverse complement strand
CCGCCTCCACCGTGTGCGGATCCACAAACGAGGCTGATCCCTCGGCCAACACAAGATGCACCTTCTTGAACATCGCGGAGGTTTTGTTGCTGTTGATGTATTCGAGATATTGCTGGATGCGACCGAACGGATCGCGCAGAGATGGCGCCTTGACCGGATCCAGCTCCATGTTTTCCAGGGCCTTGCAGGCGTGACGTGCCGCAGCCATGCGCAAAAGAGATTTGCTTGGAATGCATCCGGCATTCATGCACTCGCCGCCAATTTTGTGCCGCTCGATTGCGCAAACCCTCAACCCCATTTCCGAACCCATCACGGAAACGGCCATCCCGGCGGGTCCCAACCCGATCACGATCATGTCATAGTCGTATTGCATCCGCATCCCATCCGGTTTCGAGTTTCCTGATCAATATAGACATGAATCAATCCCGGCGCAAAGCCACAACGGAACCTGCAGCAGAAAAACGCGGAGGAAACACCGCGAATTTCCGCTAATTGATTTCGGGAGGGGGAACACGCGAGTACTACCGGCCAATCGCGGCGGGGCCATGAGTACGATAGTGTAGTATTGCACACTGTGTAGTACATAATTGTATTATTCGTGAGCCGATGAACTGTCCGCCATATTACACGGAAATAGTCTTATCATTTTGTAGTATAGGCACTTGCGATATATCGAACGGCCACTTTTTCGGTTTGTTGGCATGGCAGGTGCTAAAGGTTCCGGCAACTCGATGTCCGAGCATGGTGCCGGCCTCGGGAGACGAAGGAGTGGTAAGAAACATGAGAATGCGGAAACGGACGGGGTGGATGGTGTTGATGTCGCTGCTGTGCATGGCGACGGCGGCTTTCGCCGAGGAGGCGGCTCCGGTGGATGCAGCGACATTCATGGCGAACAACATATGGATGATGGTGGCGACGTTTCTCGTGTTCGTCATGCATCTCGGCTTCGCCACGCTGGAGGCCGGGTTGACGCGCGCGAAGAACACGGTGAACATCCTGTTCAAGAACACGATGATCCCGGCGATCGGGGTGCTGACTTTCGCGCTGCTCGGATTCAACCTGATGTATCCGGGCGAAGCGTTTGCCGGCCGGTGGTTCGGGTTCTCGGGGTTCGGGATCTCGCTGCCGGAAGGAGGCGTCACCAGCGCCTACAACGCCGGCTACACCTACTGGACGGATTTCCTGTTCCAGGCGATGTTCGCCGCGACGGCCGCGACGATTGTGTCCGGCGCGGTGGCGGAACGGATCAAGCTGCACAGCTTCCTGCTGTTCTCCGTCATTTACGTAGCGCTCGCCTACCCCATCGTGGGCATGTGGCACTGGGGCGGCGGCTGGCTGGCCGCGCGCAATTTCCATGACTTCGCCGGATCCACGATGGTCCATTCCGTGGGCGGCTGGGCCGCGCTCGCGGGCGTGCTGCTGCTGGGTCCCCGCATCGGGAAATACGTGAACGGCAAGCCGAAACCGATCATGGGTCACAGCATGCCTCTCGCGGTCATCGGCGTGTTCCTGCTTTGGCTCGGGTGGTTTGGGTTCAATGGCGGGTCCGTGCTCTCCGGCGACCCGGGTCCCGTTTCGTACGTCCTGGTAACCACCACGCTCGCCGCGGCGGCCGGCATCATGGGCGCGATGGGAACGTCATGGATCATCCAGAAGAAACCCGATCTTTCGATGGTCCTGAACGGCTGCCTGGCGGGCCTCGTGGGCATCACGGCGGGCGCGGACGTGGTCGGGATCGGCGCTTCCATCTTCATCGGGGCCGTCGCGGGGGTCCTGGTGGTTCTGGCGGTGCTCGGCTTCGACCGCGCGCGGATGGACGATCCGGTCGGCGCGCTGTCCGTTCACCTGGTCAACGGCATCTGGGGCACGCTCGCCGTCGGGCTCTTCAGCGCGGAACACTCGTTCATGGTGCAGCTCACGGGCGTGCTCGCGGCGGGCGTTTTCTGTTTCGTCTTCGCATTCGCGCTATTCCTTGGCATCAAGCATATCCTCGGCCTGCGCGTGAGCGAGGAAGAGGAATTGAAGGGCCTCGATATCGGCGAGCACGGCATGGAAGCCTACGGCGGATTCCAGATCTTCACAACCCAGTAACCGAAGCGCACAAGGAAGGAGAAGCGACATGAAACTCATCATAGCCTATATACAGCCGGAGAAACTGAACTCCGTGAAGCAGTCCCTCTACGAGGCGGAGGTATTCAAGATCTCCGCCACCAACGCCCTCGGGTGCGGACGGCAGAAAGGCTACCACGAATCGTATCGCGGCGCGGACGTCGAAGTGAACCTCCTCAAGAAGGTGCGCCTCGAGATCGCGGTGAACGAGGACTTCGTGAAACCCACGGTGGATGCCATCATCAAGGGCGCGCGTACCGGCAAGATCGGCGATGGAAAGATCTTCATCCTCGATCTGCCCGAGTGCATCCGGATCCGGACGGGCGAAACGGGCAACGTGGCGATCGGATGACCATGAACAGGACGTGCAGCCATCCTGTTGCGCGGGGGGCGGAAACGCCCCCCGTGAGTCCTCCCGCGACGGGACGGTTCGCGGCGGCTCGAGGAAGTCGCACCTTTGGCTTGACGAAGCGCTCACGTGCTCTAAATTTGCGGTGAACCGCACTTTGACTTCTCGCGCGGCCCGGGGCCGCGACGGGAGCGGTAAGAAGCGAAAGAAACAGAGAACAGGGAACCGCGGGCACGGCAATCAGCCGCACCCGCCAAATCGAGGAGAACAAGGAATGAGTAAGACATTCGCAATCGGTATGGCCGCGGTCGCTTTGGCTGTCGCCGTTCCGGCCGTCAGCCTGGCGGCGGAGGTCACCGCGGGCGCGGACGTCGTGTCCGCGTATATCTGGCGCGGCCTGACGTACAACGACGGCGTGGTGGTGCAGCCCTCCGTGGACGTGGCCCACCCTTCCGGGCTCGGGCTCAACGTCTGGGGTAACTTCGATATGACCGACTACGACGGAGCGGTTGATGAGCGCGAGTTCTCGGAAGTGGATCTGACGCTCTCCTACGCCGTGCCCATCGAAGGGCCGGTCAGCATCACGGTCGGCATCTCCGAGTGGCTGTATCCCAAGGAAGGAAACTACACTCCCGAGCTGCCCGAGGCGCACGCTGCCGTCGAAGCCAAGAAGGACACCGACACGCGCGAAGTCTACCTCAACCTCGGTTATGAGCCGATGGACGGCCTGGCGCTGGGCATGAGCCTGAACCAGGACATCGACGAAGTCGAAGGGACATACGGCGATGCCAGCATCGCCTATACGTATGAGCCCTGCGACAAGACCAGCCTCGAGGCCAGCGCCCGCATCGGCGTGGGTGACAAGAAATTCGCCGAGTACTACGCCGGCGGCACCAAGGGCGGATTGTTCGACTGGGGCGCCAAGCTCACCGCGACCTACGCGCTGAGCGAAAGCACCGAACTCGGCGCGTTCGTCGCCTACACGGACAACCTGAACGACGACGTGTTCCCGGATGACGCCAAGGACGTGGACGTCTACGGCGGCATGAGCCTCTACTATACGTTCTGATATCGCCGAAAAGGTGATCAAGGCGCCGGCCCAAAAGGCCGGCGCCTTCCTTTCCGCAACTTCTCCCCGCTGCGCCCCAGCAACCCTAATCAGTACATTTTCGTATTATGGTGCCCACGCCATAATACAAATATGTCGCACCCGGTGGCGCACAAAGAAAAGCACTTTTCGCAACCAGATGTATATACGCTTGTTACAAAACATGCCCCAAAAAATGGAATGGATCTAGCTACCGGGAAAGGCATGACACAGCACAATTCTCTCGATCGGCCGCGTGAGCACTGCGGCCTGTTTGCCGCATTTGGGGTTCCGGATGCGGGGACGGTGATCCATGCCGGATTGTTCGCGCTTCAGCACCGCGGGCAGGAGGGCGCGGGCATCACCGTGAGTGACGGCGCGCACATCCGCACCGTCAAGGGCATGGGGTTGGTGAGCGAGGTGTTTGCCGAAAAGCCCGCTTCCGAACTGAAGGGGCATCTGGGCATCGGGCACGTTCGCTACTCCACCACCGGCTCCTCGAAACCGCAGAACGTGCAGCCGCTGGTGTTCGAGTGTCTCGAGGGACTCTGGGCGCTCGCGCACAACGGCAATCTCACGAATGCGCGCGTCATGCGGCGGCAGTACCAGGAAGCCGGAGCGATTTTCCAGACCAGCACCGACAGCGAAATCCTGATGCACCTGATCGCCGATCCCCAGTACCGTTCGCGCACGCGCCGAGTGGAACGCGCGCTCGCCGACCTGGAGGGCGCTTTCTCCTTCGTGTTGATGACCAAGGACAGCGTGATGGGCACGCGCGACCGGTACGGCTTCCGCCCGCTCTCCATCGGCCGCCTCGGCGACGGCTACGTCTTCGCCAGCGAAACCTGCGCCCTCGACCAGGTCGGGGCAACCTACGAAAGGGACGTCCTGCCGGGCGAGCTGGTGACGGTGAATCAGAAGGGGATTCGGAGCAGCACGTTCTGCGAGCCGGTGAGCGGCCCCCTCGGCCAGTGCATCTTCGAACATGTCTACTTCGCGCGCCCGGACAGCATGGTGTTCGGTCAGAGCGTTCACGAAACCCGCATGGAACTCGGGCGCAGGCTCGCCCTGGAGCATCCCGTCGCGGCGGACATCGTCATCCCCGTTCCGGACAGCGGCAGTTCCGCCGCCCTCGGCTACTCCCGCCAGAGCGGGATCCCGATGGACTACGGGTTCATCCGCAATCATTACGTGGGAAGAACGTTCATCATGCCCGAGACGGAGCAGCGCGCGGAAAGCGTGGACAAGAAGCTCGCCGTGGTCCCCGGCGTCGTGCGCGACAAACGGGTGATCGTGGTGGACGATTCGATCATCCGCGGCACCACGGCGCGGCGCCGCGTCGCCGCGCTGCGGCGCGCCGGCGCAAAGGAGATCCACCTGCGCGTGTCCTGCCCGCCGACACGGAATCCCTGCTTCTTCGGGATTGATTTCCCGTCGCGCGACGAACTGATCGCGGCGCAGCGCTCGGTCCCCGAGATCGCCAGGTTCCTGGGCGCGGACAGCCTCGCCTACCTGAGCGTCGATGGCTTGCTGGCCGCCGTTGACGGCCCCGCCGATTTCTGCACGGGCTGTTTCACCGGCAAGTACCCGGCGCCGATCGCCGAAAATCACACAAAAAAAGCGCTGGAGAAACCGGGCTCGGTTGAAGTGTAATGAGCGGACTCATGACTACGGACAAGACCATCGCGGCAAACGAACGAAAGCCTTCCCCGCAAGGCTTGTACCATCCGGCCTGGGAACACGACGCCTGCGGCGTGGGCTTCATCTGCAACCTGCACGCGGAAAAGTCGCACGACATCGTGCACAGGGCCCTCCGCATTCTCGTCAACCTCACGCACCGCGGCGCGACCGGGTCCGACGCGCGGACCGGTGACGGCGCGGGCATTCTGCTCCAGCTCCCCCACGCGTTCCTCGTGGAGAGCGCCGGCGCGGCCGGGATCCGCCTGCCGGGCGAACAGGAGTACGGGGCGGGACTGGTGTTTCTCCCGCGCGATCCCGGCCAGCGAGAGAAATGCACGGCGCTCTTCGAGAACGTGGTGAAGCGCGAGGGACAGGTCTTCCTGGGCTGGCGCGACGTGCCCGTCCGAAACGAGGTGCTGGGAGAAGTCGCGCGGCGCGCGGAGCCGGTGATCCGCCAGGCGTTCGTCGGCCGCGGCAAGGGCCTCACGGACACCGCGCATTTCGAGCGCAAGCTCTACGTGATCCGGAAAGTGATGGAAAAAGCCGTCCGCGATTCGGACCTGGCGGAGAGGACGTTCTTCTACATCCCCAGCCTCTCCAGCCGGACGATGATCTACAAGGGCCTCCTGCTGGCCGACCAGATCGAACCGTTCTTCCCGGATCTCGCGGACCCCCGGATGGTGAGCGGCCTCGCCCTCGTGCACCAGCGGTACAGCACCAACACGTTTCCCACGTGGGACCTCGCGCAGCCGTTCCGGTTCCTCTGCCACAACGGCGAGATCAACACTGTCCGCGGCAACTCGAACTGGATGAACGCGCGGCAGCACCTGTTCGGATCAGCGCTGTTCGGCGACGACATCCCCAAGCTGTTCCCGATCGCGACGCCCGGCGCCAGCGATTCCG
>JAKJGV010000067.1:6495-11796 GCA_022704185.1 Verrucomicrobiota bacterium | reverse complement strand
AAGGTCGAAGCCACCGCCAAGAGCGGAGGCATGTCCGTATCCGATGACGACGGCAAGCTGAGCGGCTTTGGCGCCAACGTCGGCATCCTGCTGAAATGGTAGGCTGCCCTTGAAGTTTCGGCGTCCCCACCCCTTCGCGGGTGGGGACGCCAAGCTGTTGAAGAAATTTCCTTTTGCGGCTCGACAGAGGCTTGCCCGCCGAAGGCGCGGCTCGCCCATCAAAGGGTCGCACGTTTGTTTATGATTACCCGAACACAAAGCACCGTTCGGCCGCTTCGATTTCGAGGGCGGTCCGCACCGCATCCCACCCCCGCTCGCGCGCCATGATCGCCGCGCATTCCTCCAGCGCCGCGCGACCCGGATGACCGAGCGTGCCGATATCTGTCCGGCGAAGCACAACATCCGCCAGGCGCACCGCACTCTCCTCCCGAACGGCATGCACCACTTCCGCCCGCGTGACTTCTTCCGACCCGGCCACCAGCCGGCTCAGATCCGCGTCCGCGCGAACGCGCTCCGTGATCACTCCGAACCCTGTCCCATACGTGTGCGCAAGATGCCTGAGCGTCTTCTCCGACAGCGGCACGGGCGGACGCTCCGCCAGCTCGCGCGCAAAATCGTCGAAGCGTTCGATATCGCCGCCCGCCAGCGGCGTGCGGTCCGTGACCACGGGCGGCGACACGCGATTCAGTTTCCTGAACACGAGATTCACCACTTTCTGCGCCAGGAACCGGCACGTGGTGTACTTCACACCGATCACCGTGACCAAGCCCTCGAACCCAATGTCCCGCGCGTGGTCGTAGACCTCGTACTTCCGCGACACTTTCGAGCCGGCATCTATGTTCTTTTCCGTGATGGGACGCAACCCGCCGAACGCGAACGTCACATCCTCCCGCCGGAAGCCCGCCGAGGGCACGGCGTCGTTGATCTCGGCAATGAATTCGCGAATATCGCCGTCGGTGATCCGGAAATCGTCAGGGTCGCCCTCGTACACCGTATCGGTCGTGCCGATCAGCGACCGTCCGCGCCACGGCATGATGAAGTAGTTGCGGCCGCCGCGGCTGAAAATCGCGTCCGGATCCTCGAATTTGCTCTGCACCGCCAAGCCGCATGATTCCGTCAGCGGCGGCGTCACGATCTGGATGCCCTTGGAACGGACCACGCGCCGGGCCGGATTCTCCTCGCCCAGCAGGCCCAGGACGATATCCGACCACGGCCCGGTCATGTTCGCGACCATCTTCGCGCGGATATCGAACTCCGAACCTGTCGGTATATCCCTGACGCGCGCGCCCGTTACCCGCTTGTCGCGGTGCAGCAGGCGCACGACCTCCACGTAATTCGCTAGATCCGCGCCCTTGCCGGCGGCGGACAAGGCAAATGACAACGTCAGCCGGTCGGAGTTGTACATCTGTGCGTCGTAAAACATCACGCCGCCGGTCAGGCCATCCGCGTTGACGCGGGGCACGAGGTTCAGGCATTCCGCGCGGGAGAGAATGCGGCCTGCCGGGATTCTCCGCTCCGGATCACGGATTGCACGGTTCCGATCGAAGCTGACCATTTCGTTCAGCAGGATGCCGATGGAGAGGAATTCTTTTCCCTGCAGCAAATGCCCATAGGTCGGGACGACAAAGGGAAACGGCTGAACGAGGTGCGGCGCGATCGCGAGCATCACGGACCGCTCGCGAATGGATTCGCGGCTGCGCACGATGTCGAGATGCTGCAGGTAGCGCAAGCCGCCGTGCACGATCTTCAGCGTCGCGGAAGAAGTCTGCGCCCCGTAGTCGCCCTTCTCCACCAGCGCGACCTTCAAGCCCCGGAGCGCGGCGTCCCATGCGGCGGCAAGCCCGTTGATCCCGCCGCCGATGACGAGCAGGTCGTATTCCTCTTCGGAAAGTCTCTTGAGTTCGCGTTGCATGGGGCCCGTAACGGCGCGCGCGGGCCTTACTTCGGGAAGACGACCACGCGCTTTTCGCCCTCTTCGCCGGATTCCTCCGACTCTGTTCTCACGCCCGGCCTGTCCACCAAGGCCTGGTGAATGGTGCGGCGGTCCCGGGCGCCCATGGACGGCAACTTGACCGGCTGGCCCGTCTGCTCGGCTTCCTCGGCCGCCTCGATCGCCATGGCCAGCAACTTGTCCTTGCGCCGCTCGCGATAGCGTTCGATATCCACCAGGTAGCGTGCGTGATCGCCTTCGCCGCGGCGCAACATGCGGTTGACGACGGTCTGGAGGGCTTCGAGCACCTGCGCGTTGCGGCCGATCAGCCGTCCCGCATCGGGCGTGCTCACGTGCAGCAGGATTTCGCCGTCTTCCTGGTCGAACCGCTCGACCTTCGCCTCGAAGTCCATGAGACGCAGGACGTTTTCCAGGACCGCCTGCGGTGACTCAACGGATCGTCCGGTTTCCGCGCTTTCGCTCATGTGCCACCTCCGCGCCGCGATTTCCATTCCGCATCATGCCGCAGCACCGGCCGCCTTCCGGGCCGACTGGCGGTGCATGATCAGTTGCTGAACGATCATCAGACACTGGTTCGTCGTCCAGTACAACGTCAGGCCCGCGGCAAAGTTGTAGAACATCACCAGCATCATGACCGGCATGAACATCATCATCTTCTGCTGGCTGGGATCGCCGGTCCCGGGCGTCAGCTTCTGCTGCCAGACCATGGTGACGGCCATGATGATCGGAAGCACGTTCACCGGGATCGGCAGCACGCCGGCCAGGAGGTTTTCCGGCTGGCTCAGGTCGCGAATCCACAGGAACGGCGCGAAGCGGAGCTCGATGGCGCTGCGCAGCACCACGAACAGCGCGATGAACACCGGGATCTGGATCAGCATGGGCAAGCAGCCGCCGAGCGGATTGACCTTGTGTTCCTTGTACAGGTTCATCAGCTCCTGCTGCATCTTCTGCTGGTTGTCCTTGTACTTCGCGCGGATCTCGGTCATCAGCGGCTGAAGCGCCTGCATGCGCTTCATGCTCTCGGTGCTCTTGTGCGTGACGGGCCAGAACACGATGCGGATGATGATCGTGAGCAGCATGATCGCGATCCCGTAGTTGTGCGGCCACAGGACGTCGTAGATCCAGTTCATGATCTTCAGCAGGAGTTTGCCGATCGGCGCCCACATGCCGAACTCCATGATGTCCACCTGGTGCAGGCCGTAAAGATTCAGCTCGGAGTACTTCTTCGGGCCGACGTAGTACTGCGTGTTCCGCACGAACTTCTCGCCGGGCTGCAGGGTGAGTTCCGGCAGCACAACCGCGACCGAAACGGTGTTCAAGACCGCGGCCTTGGGCCCCGCCTGCGGATTCTGGCGCTCCGCTTCCGAGACCTCGCGGATCGCGCGAACCACGGCGTCCTCGCTCCCTCCGTCGGGCGTGAGGATCTGCACGAAATACTTGTTCTTCGCGGCGGCCCAGTCCACGGGCTTGCCGACGGACCGTTCCAGCCGGAGAGGGAGCTTGGGCAGTTCTTTTTCCTTCTGGTTCTCCTTGAACCAGCCTGGCAGCTTGCCGCCCAAGTGCTGAACCTTCTCGCCGCCGGGCGAAAGCGTGTCCACGCCCAGGTACACGACGCCGCGCGACGCAGCCCCGTCCAGGTTCTCCATCGCGCCGGTCCGCAGCTCGTGCGCGGGCAGGACCGCGGCGGAAGCCCCTTCGTTCACCCACGTATCGGACACCTGGATCAGGTAATGTTCCGTCAGGTTGACGGTTCTCAGGAGCCGCAAGCCGGCCGCATTGCGACGCTCCAACTGCACGGCCTTGCCGGATTCCGTTTCCGTAAGGACAAAGGCCTGGTCCGGAGTGAAGCCGTCCACATTAACCAACGCCAGGGCGCGCTCGTCGCCGAACTGAAGGGTGACGGAACTGCTGTCGGGCTCCACCGTCGCGCGATATTCCTTCAACATCGCAGACTTCAGCGTGCCGCCGCGGGACGAAAGCTCGACGCGAATCTTCGCGTTTTCCAGCACCACCACCTGCTCCGGCTCGGCGGGCGTTTCGGGCTTCGCCTCTTGCAGCGGGGCCGCTGGTTCTTCCGGTTGCGCGGGTTCAGCCGCCGGCTCGGAAATCGCGGGTTGCTCGCGCTCGACCGGCGCGGCAGCTTCTTCCGCGGCCGCCACCGCCTCGCCGGGCGGCGGAGCGGGGAAGAAATATCGTCGGATGACGTGCCGATCCAGGATCGGCCACGAGATCCACAGGGCAAAGAGCGCTATAACAATCAGTAAATCCTTCTTACTCATTCAATCTCCCGGACTTCGCCCGGCCACACTTCGGGCACCGGATCGTGTCCGCCCGGATGGAACGGGTGGCACCGCAACAGGCGTCGAACGCCAAGCCACGTGCCGCGCTTCAATCCGTGGCGATCCAACGCATCAATCCAGTACTGCGAACACGAAGGGTGAAATCGGCAGCACGGCCCGATCATCCATGAAATCGTCCGCTGGTAGAACCTGATCAACAAAGATACGATTTTCGCCATCATCCTCCGCCCCGCTGCCCTTTGTCGAGCAAGCCGGCACGCCCGGCCAGCTCCATGAACTCCTCCACCAGCTCATCCCAACGCGCCTTCAGTATCCCGTGGCGCGCCACCAGAACCACATCGCATTTTCCCGACAAGAGGTGGCGGTGCTTCCGAAAAACCTCTCTCAACCGCCTCCGCGCGCGGGTTCGATCGACCGCCCCTCCCACCTTGCGGCTCGCGACCACGCCAAGCCGGAGTTCCGCATCGTCACCGGCCCTGAGCCAGAGAACCATGCGGGTCCCGATCCAACGGCGCCCCTGGCTGTACGCTTCTTGGAAAGCACCCGACCTGACAAGCCGGCGGGCCCGCCCCAATCGCTGGTCAGGGCCTCCCGGCAAGGCCTTGGGCCCCTGCCGCGCGGGCCCTTCTCCGAAGAGTTCGGACGGGCCGCTTTTCATTGCGCGCCCCTTGCCGCGACGGCGCGACAAGGTTTTACGGCCGCCTCGCGTCGCCATGCGCGCGCGGAAACCGTGGGTACGCTTTCTTTTGATCTTCGAAGGCTGATAAGTACGTTTCATAGCTATCCTGTATTTGTAGCAAGAAGTGTGTCTTGTAGCAGCTTTCGCCCCGCTGTCAAACTCTTACGTAGGGCCAGGAGGCCGCTTGGCGTCAGCGGTAGTCCAGAACAACCCGGTAGTATCCCTGCAAATCGTCGCGATGGCTGGAATCCGTGAATTCGCTTTCGCCGGAGGTCAAAGTGTTTGTGAAGATCGGCACCCAGTGCCCCTCGGCCAGGTCGGCACAGTATTCGACGACCGCCACGTCACCCGGCGGCCCACCGAAACGCAGG
>JAKJGV010000067.1:0-6485 GCA_022704185.1 Verrucomicrobiota bacterium | reverse complement strand
GGTCGAAAAACCGCCACCCCGTACAGAAGCCCTCCACAAAGCCGTGGGCCGTCCGGCAAATGTCGCGCCCCACCCGGTTGTGCCATACCGGTAGTAAATCGTCGGCGCAGAGTTTGTGAAAATCTGGTCGCCCGCAATCGGAGCGTCGCCGCAAAAGTAGATGCTGTCCAACCCCGCGCACGAAGCAAACGCCCGGTAGCCGATAACGCCCACGCTTTCGGGAACCGTGATATGGGTCAGCGCGCTGCAACCGCTGAAGGCTTCGCCCCCGATGCCTGTTACTTCGCCGGCGATCGTCACGCTGCTCAAGCTCACGCATCCGTAAAAGACGTTGTTGCCCATGTTGACCAGGCCGTCACCGATGACCACGCTTTCCAGCGCAACACAGTCAAGGAAGGCATAGTCGCCGATCGCGATCACGCTGTCGGGAATCGCTAATTCGGTCAAAGAGCGGCAGCTGGTGAACGCCCACCATCCGATGTTGGTGACACCCTCCGGAATGGTGATGCCCGTCAGTCCTTTGCAGCAGTAGAAGGCCGAATCGCCGATATCGGCAATGCCGTTGGGGAATGTCACGGCGGACAGGTTGCCGCAATAGCAGAATGCGGCGTCTCCAATCCAGACGGTACCGCCCGGAATCTCGTAAACCCCGCTTCTGCCCGCGGGATACTGAAGCAGGACGGTCCGGGACTCGTTGAACAGAACACCGTCCACGCTGCAGAAGTTCTGATTGTCGTCCGCAACATGGATATGGGTCAGGCTGGAGCAGTCCGAGAATGCGTAGGTCCCGATGGTGACGACGTTTTCGGGGATCGTCACCGTGGTCAAGCCGCCACACGCCTGAAACGCGCTTTGTCCGATGTTCGTAAGACTGCCGGGGAACGTTACGGAGCTCAGGTGTTCGCATCCGCAGAATGCGGCCCATCCGATATCGGCGACGTTCGTTCCGAGAACCACGCTGCTCAGGTTGGTGCAAGTGTAGAAGGCTGCGCCCCCGATCGTGTTGACGCTGTCGGGGATCGTCACGTCGGCGAGGTTGTTGCATTCCGTGAACGCCCAGTTGCCGATCTCCGTGACGCTGTTGCCGATCGTCAAGGCGGCCAGCTTGCCGCAGTAGCTGAACGCGAAGATCCCGATGGTGACGACACTGTCGGGAATCGTCATCTGGGTCAACCCGTCGCACCCGGAGAACGCGTAGTTTCCGATTTCGGTCACGGTGCCGGGAAGAGTCACGCCGGTGACAGCCGGGCACGCGTAGAACGCGCCGTCCGCGACACGGGTGACGGTACCGGGCACCACGTAGTCTCCTGGTTTGCCGCCGGGGTATTGCAGCAGCAGCGTCTGGGCCTGCTCGAACAGCACACCGTCCACGCTGCTGTAGTTTGTGTTGCCCGGGGCCACAGAGATATTGGTGAGGCCGTCGCAGCCCGCAAACGCGAAGGTTCCGACCGTGGTGGTGCCGGAGGGGATGGTCACGCTGGCCAAGCGGCTGCATGCATAGAACGCCCATCCGCCGATGCTCGTGACGCTTTCGGGAAAGACCGCGCCGGACAGGCTGTCACATCCGTAGAATGCATTGTCCCGGATGGAGGCGATCCCGTTGCCGAAGGCCACGGTGACCAACCCTGTGCTGTCGGCGAAACCCCAATGGCCGATATTGGTGACGCTGTCGGGAATCGTCACGTGGGACATGCCATCGCAGTTGTAGAACGCGAAGTCCCCGATGCTCGCGATGCCATGGCCCAGCACCACGTTGGTGATGCCCGGGCAGCTCATGAACGCTTCTTCCCCGATATCGGCGATGCTTCCTGGAATCGTGATGCTGCTCAGTCCCGGGTTATACCAGAACGCCCGGTTCCCGATCACCCCAACCGGAAAGCCCCCGAGGCTGTTGGTAATGAAAAGCGGGCCGGCATAATCCGGATCGAAGGCGGTGATGACGGCGATCCCTTCCGCAACCGTATAGGTGTAAGGGCCCTCCTGGTCGTCGGCCTTTGCGGCGAGAGGCAGAAGGAACTGGGCGACCCCGCACAGGATCGACAGCGCTCTTCTCGCAAGCGCGGCCACATCTGTTCTTCGTTGACAATTGGTCATGGTTTTCCAGCCCGATCAGAATGCCATTCCCCAAAAACGCCTACTGCGAGAACGTTCCCGCACCCTGTCCGCAAGGTTACTCTTTCGCGTGACAGAGTAAAGCTCTCCGGCAAGCTAAAACGGCGCGGCGGTGCCGATCTTGCCGCCGAGCGCGGCCTCCGCGATCGAGCGCCCGTCGCGCAGGACCGGAGTCCGGCGCGGAATCCACGGCCGCCACTTCGCGCGCGCCACCAAGCAGTAGCCGCGCGTGAAAAAGAGCAGCGCATCGAGGCGCGCCGCAAGCCAGAAGAACGGGTAAAGAATCGAGTACACGCGGAAAAGCTTCTTCATCCGCTCGAAATCGCCCTCATCAATCATCTGTCCCTTGGGGTCCCCCTGCCCGCCCTTGCTCATGCGGGAGGCCACGTATCGAATCACCGTGTCCAGCGCCTCCGAGAAGAACTTCGAATAGGTCTGGACCTCCTCCACGTTGAATCCGTCCTTCAGCAGGTCGAACAATCGCGATTGCGTGTAGCCGGGCCGCACGTGCCCGTGCGCCTCGTCGCCCAATCCGAGCATCCGGCGCACCGGCGGCAGCGTGGCCCAGGACTTGATGTGCGGCACGTTGACCACCAAGCGTCCGCTCTGCTTGAGCACACGATGGCATTCCGCGATCAGCCGCGCGTCGTCGGCCACGTGCTCCAGCATGTCAATGACGACGATCACGTCGAAAGAGCTGTCGGGGAAAGGCAGCATGGGACCGTCGAGCGCAACGACCCGTTCGCCGACGAGGCGGCGGATGGACTCCACCGACTTCCCGGCGAGGTCGGCGCTGGTCCACGTGCCGCCCAGGCGCCGCAACTGGTAGCTGATCACGCCGTTGTCGCCGCCTAGATCCAGGCACGTCTGCCCGCGCACCGGGCCCATCATACCCAGGATGCGTTTCAGCTTCGCCTGTTTCAGCACCGACTTGCTGAACAGTTTCAGATGCCAGTCGCCGCCGTCGCTTTTGCCGTCCTCAACCATGCATGGATACTAACGTGCCCGCCGCCCGAGCGCAAGGGGGGCCCTTGAAGCCAGCCCGAAACCCTCCTAACCAATATTAACGGGATCGTGTATACTTCCAACGCTTGGAAAACCGCCGGGGATTTTTCCAATCTGCCCAAGGCAGACAAGTGTCTGGAAAAAAGGCCGCCGGATTTTCCAATCTGCAAAAGGCGGACAAGTATCCGGGAAAAACATATGAACGACATCAACACCATCACCGTGACGCTCGAAGGGAAGCAGATTCGCTGCCCTCGCAACTCCCACGTCCGCGATCTCCTGCGCCAGAAGCGCAATGCCGACGGGCTCCACTATCTCGGCGCCCTCGTCAACAACGACGCCGTCTCGCTCTCCTACCCGCTCGAGGTGGACAGCACCGTGGAGCTGCTCACGCGGGCGGACTCGCACGGCTTTCGCATCTACCGCCGCTCGGTGTGTTTCCTGCTTGCCAAGACCGTCAAGGAGCTCTTCCCGAACGCGCATTTCGCCGTCGAACATGCGCTCGGCCCGGGCTTTTACTGCAGCTTCGATTCCGAGGGGCACGTGCACCCGCCCACCACGGGCGCCGCGACGGGCATCACCGCCGAGCAGGTCGTCGCGCTCGAGGCGCGCATGCGCGAGCTGATCATGCGGGATATCCCGATCGATCGCCGCAAAGTGGCGTTCACGACCGCGCTGGAGGAGTTCGAGAAGGAGAAACAGTGGGATAAGTTCAACCTCCTGCGTTTCAGCAATCCGCCCAAGGTGGTGACCTACGAGTGCGAGGGGTTTTCCGACCTTTCGCACGGGCCGCAGGCGGACAGCACCGGGGCGCTCGACCTGTTCAAGCTCATCCCCTTCGCGCCCGGGTTCGTCATCCAGTTCCCCGAGCGGGAAACGCCGCTCGTGATCCCGGAGTTCGAACCGCTGCCGCACCTGTTCCAGATCTTCAAGGAACACAAGGAATGGGGACGAATCCTCGGCGTGGACACGGTCGGACGGCTGAACGAGATCACCGCCAGCCGCGAGATCGGGGACTTCATCAAGATCGCCGAGGCCTTCCACGAGAAGAAGATCGCCCAGCTGGCGGATCATGTCTTCGCGCACCGCGATCGCATCAAGTGGGTCCTGATCGCCGGGCCCTCGTCGTCCGGCAAGACGACCTTCACCAAGCGGCTCGCCGTGCAGCTGCGCGTGAACGGCGTGCGCCTCGTGACGATTTCACTGGATGACTACTTCGTGGACCGGGAACAGACGCCGCACGACGAGAGCGGGGAGCCGGACTTCGAGAACATCGAGACGATCGATCTCGCCCTGTTGAACGACCACCTCGAGAAACTGGACAACGGCGAGGAGGTCGAGCTGCCGCACTTCAACTTCGAGAAGGGCGCGCGGGAATGGAAGGGCAAGAAGCTCCGGATCGCGGCGGACGAGATGGTCCTGCTCGAAGGCATCCACGCGCTGAATCCGCGGCTGACCTTCGCGGTGCCTGCGACGCACAAGTTCAGGATCTACATCAGCGCCCTGACGCAGCTCAACCTGGACTACAACAACCGGATCTCCACCACGGACAACCGGCTCCTGCGCCGCATGCTGCGCGACAACACGTTCCGCGGGAACAGCGCGCTGACCACGCTTTCCATGTGGCCCAGTGTCCGCCGGGGCGAGAAGAAATGGATCTTCCCGTTCCAGCAGGAGGCCGATGTCGCGTTCAACTCCGCGCTGGATTACGAGCTGGCCGTGCTGAAACCGCTGGTCGAGCCCTTGCTGGCCGAGGTGAAGCCGCATCATCCCCAGTACGCGGAGGCGCGCCGGCTGATGGAATTCGTCTCGAGCTTCGTCGCCGTGAACGAGCGCCTCGTGCCGCCGACCTCGCTGCTCCGCGAGTTCATCGGCCGGAGCAGCTTCCGGTATTGAGCGCGCCGCCAGGGATCTCGGAAGCCACCGTGGTGTCTCGGAAACAAGGCGTCACAGAAAAAGGCGGTCTGGCGACCGCTTTTACACCGCAGACGCGCTCTTCCGCTTTCGCCCTGCGTCTGACGATCCCCGCGGACTTGCTTTTTCGGCACTCCCACATCACCCTGTCCCCGCAACCATGAGCAGCGCGAAGAACAAACCGGCCGACAGACCCCTGCTGATCTTCGATCTCGACGGCACGCTGATGGACACGCGGCGCGACATCGCGACCGCCGTCAACCTGATGCGGAAGGAATACGGACTCCTTCCCCTGCCCCTCGACACGATCACCGGCTACGTGGGCGACGGCATACAGGAACTGGTGCGCCGCTCGCTCGCGGACCGGCCCGGCACCGATATCGGCGAGGCCACGCGTATCTGCGCGACGCGCTACAGCGAACACCTGCACGACGAGACCCTGCCGTATCCCGGCGTTCGCGAAGGCCTGGAAAAATTGCGCGCCGCCGGCTACGCGCTCGCGATGGTAAGCAACAAGCCGGGCGCGTTGTGCAGGACCCTGCTGGAGCACTTCGGGATCATGCACCTGTTCGACTGCGTGCTGGGCGGCGGCGACACGCAGAACCTCAAACCACACCCGGAACCGCTCGTCCTCGCCGTGCGGAAGACGGGCGCCACGGCCGCCGGCTCATGGATGATCGGCGACCACCGGACCGACCTGGAAGCCGCACGGCGCGCGGGCCTGCCCGGCATCTTCCTCACTCACGGCATGGGCAAGACCGGCACGGAAAAACCCGCCGCCGTCCTGCACACCTTCGACGAGCTGACCGCTTACCTGCTGGCCCGCAAGGGCCTGAGCGAATAATCGACAAAACGCGCAGTCGCAACGCGCGCCGGATGGTCTAATATGAGAGTCTGTCGACGGGAGATCATGATGAAGCGATGTTTGTTCGTACTCGCAGTTTCCTTGTGGTTCGCGCGGGGCCCGGCTGCCCGGGCCGTTGAACCGGGCGACCACGATGTGCAGGGCGCGATCGTGAAGATCTACACGTACCACGACGTCCCCGACTACCAGAACCCCTGGAGCCGGCGCGGGACCTTCTCCTCCACCGGATCCGGCTGCATCATCTCCGGCAAGCGGATCCTCTCCAATGCCCACGTCGTGAGCGATCGCACCTTCATACAGGTGCGGCGGCACGGCGAGGCCAAACGCTATCCAGCGCGCGTGATCAGCGTTTCGCACGCGGCGGACCTCGCGCTGCTCACCGTGGACGACCCCGAGTTCTTCGAGGGAGTGGAACCTCTGGAATTCGGTGGACTGCCGCGCGCGCAGCAGGAGGTGCTGGTCTACGGATTCCCCCTCGGCGGCGATTCGCTGAGCATCACGCGCGGCGTCGTCTCGCGCGTGGAGCACCAGATGTACGCGCACAGCTCGTGCCGCTTCATCGCCGCGCAGATTGACGCGGCCATCAATC
>JAKJGV010000066.1:9940-11851 GCA_022704185.1 Verrucomicrobiota bacterium | reverse complement strand
ACTGCGCGAAGCCCGGCCGCGCGGAAGCCTGGGCATATTCGGGATAGTAGATCCAGACCTTCGGTTCCGGATCTTCGATTTCATTCGGCTCGAAAGCCCGGTTGATGGCGTCGCCCACAAACGCCAGCGGCTTCTTCGTCCCGTCGTCCCGCAGGTATCCGAAATCGCCTTCGGGCACCTTGTCGTAAAGCTCGAAGAACCCGTATCCGCTGATCCACGGCAGCACGTTCATCAGCGCGAACTGTTCCGCGTAGACCCGCGCGGCCACCTCCGTGCGGAAGCCGGTCTCGCTCACGTACGGCGGACCGCCCTGCATATCGTAGTGCCAACGGGTCTCGTAGATGAGCTTGCAGAGGCTGGGGAGGTCCCGTTCGAAATCCTGTTCCTTGTTGTAGTGCACCGGCGACATGAACGCGATGCCGGACGAGGGGCGCGGGCTGGTTTCCGGAATGCATTCGGGGTGCTCCGTGGTGGGTGTCACGAGGACGCCCGGCAGTTCGCGCTGCAGGAAGCGCGAAAGATCGGCCAAGAAATCGGCGGCCGTCCACAGGGTGTAGAGATACGCATCCACGCGCGCCGGATGATCGCCCAACTTCGCGAACGAGCCGTCACGGAACAGGCGCGGATCCTTCAGCACCTCCTCGACCGTCTTGTAGGAAGTGCCCCATGCCGCGTTCAGCGCTTCGACCGAGCCGTACTTTCTCGACAACCATCTGGGGAAGTGCGCGATGCCGTGCTCGCGGACCATCGGCTGGTCGCGACGTTCGGCGCCGGACCAATCGAGCGGAAACAGCCAACGATGATCCATGTCTATCGCCAGCACGCTGGGATGTCCGCGCACCTGCTCGATAAACCCCCGGTAGCTTTCCTTCGCCGCCTGGCGGAACTCCGGGTTCATGTAGTCGGGATGCTCCCTCAAATCTCCGGGGAAGTTGGGCAGGCTGTAGTAGGATGTGCGAAAGTACACCGCGAGTTCGTTCTCGTCGCACCACTGCAGCATCTCGGGGATGAGCTGGTCGCCGTAGAGGTTGAGGGTGTTGAAGCCCAGGTCCTTGATGAGCTGAAGGTGCGTGACAAGGCGTTCCCTGGTCAACTTGCCGGACCCGGGCCCGCGCTCCGGCCCGTACGCCCAGACCATGCCGACGGATTTGAACGGCTTCCCATCCGGCGAAACGAGGCACGGCCTGTCGGCCGTTTCCCCTATTCTGAAACATGCGCCGGGCTTCCACGCCCCATGAGCCATCGCACCGAGCACACAGAACACGACAGCACCGAAAAGCAACCGCTTACAGGCTGTCTCGAAACGCATTCCGATCACCTTGAAGTTACCGAATTACGCGGACGCTCGGCTGCAGGCCCGGTTCCAAACCGCATCTCCCTTTTGGCGGGAATGGCGAATCAAAATCGCGTCGTGTGATGCACGGTCAGTGGCCGGTTCAGCGCATCTATCCGCGTGCTGGTGCGCTGAATGATTTCCGTCTGCAGGATCTCGGAACCCACGGGGATCTTGCCATCCACCAGGTCGAACGCCAATCGCGCCGCGACCCGCCCCATTTCCCGCATCGGGACGCTGACGGTCGTCAACCCGAGGAACCGCGCGGACGGAATGTTGTCGAATCCGACCACCGCCACGTCGTAAGGCACCGTAATGCCGCGTTCAGAGAGGGACTCGATCGCGCCGATCGCCATTTCGTCGTTGCTCGCGAAGATGCCGTCGAACGGGATCTTCTTGCTCTGCAGCTCCCGGATGGCACGCATGCCGCCTTCCTGCTTGAAGTCGCCCAACACCTCGCGGTTCGCGTCAAACGGGATGCCCGCTTCCTCGAGCGCCCTCCGGAAACCCTTGCTGCGCTCCTCCGCGTCGAAATTCCCGATCGGGCCGCGAATGTGAACAAGGTTTCGGCGGTTCTT
>JAKJGV010000066.1:406-9930 GCA_022704185.1 Verrucomicrobiota bacterium | reverse complement strand
CAACCGCGTCGCCTGCAACGCTCCGCCCGAGTCGTCGAACGTCACGCTGGGAATATCCGTCACCGCCGTGCGCTGCGCGACGCAGACAAAAGGCATGTGATGTTCCGCCATGCGCGAGATGTCCTCGTCCGACAACGTGGAGGCGACGGCCAGAACAGCATCCACCCGGCGGTGTGTGATCAGTTCCTCGACGGTACCGGAACGCGGACGCGCGCCCCCGACGAAGACGATGAGCAGATGATACCCCCTGCCGCTGGCTACTTCGTCCATTCCGGCAAGGATTTCAGGGAACACGCCGCCAGTGATGTCCGGAAGCGTCACCGCGAGGGTCTCGGTGCTGTTTTTCGTCAGCGACCGCGCAATGAAATTGGGGGCGTAGCTGAGCTCCTTGACCGATTTGAGGACCCGCTCCTTGGTAGCCTCATTGACCAACGGGCTGTTGTTGATCACCCGGGAAACGGTGCTCCTGGATACCCCGCAATGGCGCCCAACATCTTCCAAAGTCACGCCCATGCCTCAACAACCTCCCGCAGTTTCATTTTTTTATTGAAACCGCTCACAATATATGCAATCTTCACTCGTTATGTCAAGCCATAGAAGGCTTGCAACCAACGTGTTGTCCTGTAATTGTCGTCACCCAAGGAGCTACAGGAGCTGATTCGTTCCTTGCGTACAGATTACTATACCAAGAAAGCGTGAAAATGTGAAAAATCGTTTGAAGCATGCTTCGTGCACAGTCGGTGAGAACGCTCTACTTCTCAATGGAAAGAAGACCTTCCTGTACTCCGGCGAAGTCCACTATTTCCGAATCCCGACCCGGTATTGGGCAAAACACCTGAAGGCGCTGGCCGACGCCGGCTGCAACGCCGTGTCCACGTACGTGCCGTGGTCGTGGCACGAATTCGAGGAAGGCCGGTTCGACCTGACCGGCAAAACGCATCCGGAGCGCGACGTGGCGGGCTTCGCCGATCTCGCCGCAAAATACAACCTCTTCGTCACACTCAAGCCCGGCCCCTACGTCATGGCCGAGACCACCGACCAGGGCATCCCGCGCTGGCTCACCCGCGAGTATCCCGATACGCTCGCCCTCGACGAGAACGGGAAGCCGTGGGGCCCCGAGTACATCTGTTTCATGAGCCACCGGTTCCGCGACAAGGCCGCGCGATGGCTGACCCATTTCTCCCGCGAAGTCGTTGTGCCCCGGCAGGACCGCCGCCACGGCGCGGTGATCATGATGCAGCTTTGCAACGAGATCGGCATGTTCCAGTGGCTCGGCGCGCGAGGCGACTACTCCCCCTCCAACCTCGCCGCCTGGTGGCTCTACCTTAAACATCAGTACCCGAAGATCGAGGATCTCGCGCGCGTGCTCGACCGCGAGCTGCACAGCTACGACGAAGTGAAGCCGCCGCACGACCTGTGCGATACGCGGCGCGACTTCGTCCTGTACCGCCTCTTCCACGACTTCCACCGCTGGGTCTACGCGGACTATGTGAAGTACCTCACCGCCACCCTGCGCGATGCCGGCGTCGGCGTGCCGCTCTTCACCAACGTCGGCGGCTGGGTCTTCGGACGCGCCCACGAGTTCTCGCTCAATGCCACGTTCCATCGCGAAACCGCGAAGGTTCAACCCGACGTGCTGTACGGGCTCGACCATATCCCCGAGTTCGTGTCGCCCCTGAACGCGCACGACGGCATCGTCGCCAACCAGATGGCCGCGGAACTGCAGCGCCGGCGCGGGCCGCTTTACTCCGCCGAACTCCAGTGCGGCAGCCGCGAGCATGGAGTAGAAACCTATCCGCCCGAACTCGGACTCTTCTACCGGCACTGCATCGCGCACGGCCTGACCGGTATGAACTTCTACATGTTCGCCCAGGGCCGCAACCCCAAGGGCCGCGGCATAGACGGGCCGATGTTCTACTGGTACAACGCCGTCAACTACAAGGCCGAGCCCCAGCCCAGCTACCCGATGATCCAGGGCCTCGGCGAATGGCTGAAACACAACGGCGATTTCGTCGTGCGCTCGCGGCGCCCCGCCACGCTCGGGGTGGCCTTCTATCCGCACCTCTACGAAACCGAATTCCTCGTCCCGATCCTCGGCAAGGGCACCAAGCTCAACGCCGGGAAACTCGGGCTCGGAATGGACCCGGTGGACTTCCGGAACCGCGCCTATTTCGACGGCGTCGTCCGCATCCTCACCAAGAAGAGCGTTCCATTCGACATGGCCGACATCACCATGCGGTCCGTTTCCGAGCTGCTGGAATATCCCACGCTCGTCCTGCTCTCCAACGAGATCATGGACGCGGCGACGCAGACCAAGCTCGTGCAGTACGTGCGGCGCGGCGGACGCCTCGTCGTGTTCCCGATGCTGCCGAAGTACGACCGCGATTTCGGCCCGTGCTCCATCATGACCGATGCGTTCGGGATCAAGACCAGGGGTCGCGGCGCATCGAACCGCATCTACACCGATGGCCTGCGCGACATCCCCGTTCCGCAACTGCCCTGGGTCATTTCCGACAAGGGCGCGAAGGTGCTCGCGCGCGACGTGCACGGTAAGGTCGTGGGCATCGAAAAGAAACTCGGCCGCGGCAAGGTGCGTTTCTTCGGATTCTTCGTCAACTACACCATCGAGGAACATCCCTCGCTCTGGAGCACGATGATGCAGTTGCCCGAGGTCCCTCGAAATGTCTGCGCGGACAACGATGGCCTCCATCTCGAGGCCCGCTTCGCCGACGGCGAAGGGGTTCTCTTCGTCGGCAACTTCCACCGCATGCCGCGCACGGCGCACATCGTCGCGCGCAACCCGCGAGGCGGCGCGCCGCTGGACATCGGGCGTATCACGGTCGAGGCCCTCACGGGCCTGTTCCTGCCCCTCGAGAAGCGGCTCTCCGCCGGCGCCACGCTGGTCTACGCCTACGGCGAACTGCTCGACCGCACGGCGAAGGGCGGACGAATCCGCTTCGGCCTGTGCGGCCACGGGAACTCCGCGGGCCGAATCGTGCTTCGCCTGAAGAAGAAAGCCGCGAAGATCACCGTGGACGGCAAGCCGGTCACGGCCTCGCGGCAGGGCGACCTCCTTGTCGTGGAATACCCGCAAAACGGGAAACGCCAGATCGTGGAAATCCGGTAGCGGCGCGGCCCTCCTCTTCTCCGTGCGTCCCCACGGCCTTGTGCCGTGGGGAGCGACGGCAACAGCACAAGAGAACGAGGCTCTCTCCAATCATTCGAAAACCGATGGAAGCGGAATCGCGATTGTTCCGGAGGCCGGCCCACTGTAATATCCGTCGCCATGAAGGGGCTCTCGGGTCCGATCATCCTCTGCCTTCTCATGCTTCCCGCCCAGCTTCTGCCCGCGGGACATTACGGCATTTTCGGGGATGAAATGTATTTCATCGCGTGCAGCAAGCGACTCGCGTTCGGGTTTGTGGACCATCCGCCGCTCGTGGATGTCCTGGTCTTTTTCACCCGGCTCCTCTTCGGCGATGCCATCGTCGCGCTGCGCTTCATGACGGCGCTGACCGGCTCCGCCACCGTCCTGCTTTCGGCGCTCATCGCGCGCGACATGGGCGGCGGCCGATTCGCGCAGGGGCTCGCGGCGCTGATGATCTTCGTCGCGCCCGCGCTCCTCGGCATGTTCAACATCGTTTCGGTGAACGCCTTTGACGTTTTCTTCTGCACCCTGTGTGCATGGCTTTTCGTCCGGTTGCTCAACGGCGCCTCCGGCAGGACATGGCTCCTGCTCGGCCTTGCAGCCGGGCTTGGCCTTCAGAACAAGTACACGATGGCGGCGCTTTGCTTCTCCCTCTTCATCGGGGTGCTTGCGACACCGCGGCGACGCTGTCTCGCAACGCCATGGCCGTGGCTGGGAGGCATCGTCGCCCTGCTCATCTTCCTGCCGAACCTGCTGTGGCAGGGATTGCACGGGTGGCCGTTTCTGAGTTATCTGCGCTATCAGGCTTCAACCACTTATCCCCTCTCGACACCCCAGTTCCTCGGCGAAATGGCCGTCGTCCTCAACCCGGTCTCCCTGCCGGTCTGGATGGCGGGATTGTATTTCCTTTTGTTCGGCAAGGATTCGAGCCGGTACAGGTCGCTGGGCATCGGTCTTGTCGTCTTCCTCGCGCTGTGCCTCGCGCGGCAGCCCCGTTACTACTACTTGCTGCCGGTCTTCCCCGCGCTGATGGCCGCCGGCGCGGTCGCCACGGAACAACTGATCCGGCGCGCAGCCATAAGAGGATTCGGTCCCGCTGTCGTTTCCACCATGGTGATTGGAATGGCGGTCACCATGCCAACCGCGCTGCCCATCCTGCCCATCGAGCAATTCATCCCCTATTGGAGGGTGTTGCGCTTCACCAAGCACGTGCACACCTTCAAGAACGAGAGAGCAGACATCCCCGAACACTTCTCCTTGAGATTCGGCTGGCAGGAACTCGCTGAAGCCGTGGCCCGGATATATCACGGGCTGCCGGACACCGAGAGGAGCCGATGCGCGATCCTGGCCCGCGGGTTGTATGCCGCCGCGGCAGTGGACTTTTTCGGCCCGCAGTTCGGCCTCCCGAATGCGATCAGCACGGCGGCCAACTACCGGCTGTGGGGCCCGCGCCACTACACGGGGGAATGCGTGATCGCTGTTGGACACGGCAAAGGAGAGTTGGAAAAACTCTTCGGCGCAGTCGAACAGGTCGCGGCCTTCAACCATCCCCATACCGTCGCCCGGTACCGCGACTACCCGATCTACATCTGCCGCATGCCCGTTCGGCCGCTTGCCGAAATATGGGACAACATGAGGTGAGCACCTCTGCGCCGTAGAGGTTCCGAGCCACCACGCTACGGCTCGATCTCGCGGAAAACCTGCCCCCGCTGAAGCAATCCGACGAAGCCGTCGAAGTCTATGGTGACGTCGTACAACACCCGGAGCTTCCCGAGGTCGTAGCCCTTGATCCGGCCCTGTTTCACGCGGTCGAGAAACGTCTGCGAATCCACCAGCATCAGTTGCCAGTTTCCGCTCAGCGGCATCTCCGTCGCGGGCTTCTCGAGGCGCACGGCAAACGGCGATCCTTTCGCGATGTCGGCCAGGATGTCGGCATCGGTTTCCGCAATCGTGAACTCCTTGCCCGTGCGCGCCGCGCCGCCGGGCGCGGAGTCCGGGCGCGCGAGGGGCTTGACGGCCCCAACGGCGCGGCCGATCACGATCATCGGCTCCACAACCTTGTCAATCTTGAAGGATACCGGGAACGCTCCGACGGAACCGGCGGGCACCACCTGCCCGCCCTGCATCACGTACTTCTCCCTGATCAACTCGTGCTGGGTGTGAAGATCTTCTTCGGTGAAACGGCGGCCGCGTATGCGATACGTCTTCCCCGCGGCGCCCGCTTCCAGCGAAAAACACGCTGCCAGGACGAGCAACAACACGCGCACCGTCCAGCCACCCACTTTGCCGCGACCGACTCGAATGGATTCCATCGCCCCCCCCTATTTCCGCGCGCCCCGATCGGCCAGCCACTTGTGCACTTCCTTCAGTGTCGTGGCCCAGCGCTTCGCATCGGCGCGTTCGTCCAGGAAACGTTCGTACAGGCCGAAGAACGCGCCGGCAAACGTATCGAGGTGCCTCATGCGCTCCTGGAACCGCCCCACGGGATCCAGCGCCTCGCTGTCCGGAAGCTTCAAACTGCGAAACGCGAAATCCTGCGCATCCAGCGTGCATTGCCACGATTCCTTGCCGCGCGCCAGGGTGACCTTCGCGCGGCGCAGCTTCTTGCCGCTCATCAGCGCGGTCTTCGCCTCGACGCTGAAGACCGGCTCGCCCTTCCGCAGCACCGCTTCGTGCCCGCCCCTTCCATCACAAACATCAACGGCCCTTCCACGATTACGCCCGTTTCGCCGATGTCCGGTATCTGGAATATCCCGCCGCGCGCCTCCGACGCGAAGAGCAGCCAGGTCAGGAAGTCGAGCCCGACGGTCTCTTCTCCCGGCTCCGCCTCCACTTCGGGCGAAAACGACGCGGGGTCCCAGTTGCGCACGTCCACCTTCCGCCGCCACGCCGCCGCGGCCGCCGGCGTCAGCAGGATCGGCTGCATCTGCATCGTCTGGCCGAAGCTGATGTTGAAGGCATCCACCTGCTTCTCGGACAGCGCCGTCGCGAACATCAGCCGGCTGTTGGAGTCGTACACGAGCGTGATGCCCTTCAGTGTGGGCGGCATCGAAGGCAACAGGCGGTCCGTCACTTCCTTCTTGATCTCGCCGCGCACCTTCGCGGGCAGCACCGCAACGCCCATCGCCTGCTGCCTCGCCAACTCCTCCATCCGGCATTCGGCGCGAAACAACGAAGTCGGGATCTTGCGCTCCGCGCGCATCAGCGTCATGCGGAGATACCCGCCGAAATGCGCGGTCTCCTTGTTGATCTGGCGGTCCAGCAGGTGGCGGCCCGTCACCCATCCGTGGATCGGCGCATCCTTCAGGTGCTGGAGGGTCGGCGCGACGAACTTCGAGAAGCGTTCGACCGCGTTCGCGGGCAGCTCGCGCGGCAGATAGAACATGCGGAAACTGATCGAACCACCTTCAAAAGACACGTGATGCACTCCTTTCCCGGTCGCAAACGAAAGCCGGCAAGGAATACGCGATGCCGCTCGAAAGGTCAATCGCGCGGAAACGCCTATGGAAGCTTCACGCCGGTTCGGAAAAACCGTTGCGGCTCCGTATTCGTCACCACGAGCGGCAGATCGCCGCCGGCACCGGGCACCTCATGGCCATAACGGACCCACTCCTCGGCGCTCAAGAGGTTGGTCGTCCACCAGACATCGTACCGCCGGCTGTTGGTCGTCGGGCCCTGCTGCAGGATCTCCATGACATGCCCGCCGCGCGCGCCGATGATCAGGCCTCGATAGTACGACGCATCGTTTCGCGGGTCCGTGTCGGCGATGTATTCCTCAAGGTTCGTCCGCTCGTCCCCGTCGCTGTCCACGGACGGACTGCAATCGGCGATGGAATCGAAGAACAGCAGTTCCCACAGGTCGGGCATGCCGTCCGCATCCTGATCGGAAGTCCATGCGTGGTCATAGCCGTAATCGAGTCCGTAGTACGTACTGTCGAACAACTGGGGATTGAGGGGATAGCGGTTGGTGATGGAGCCGTCGCGCACGAGCCATATCGAATCGCATTCTTCACCGTCCTCGTAAGCAATGAGCACGGGAGCATAGTAGACCCAGACCGCATTGGTCAGCGGCCCACCGGCATTCGACAGGGGTTGCATCCACCGGTAGCGATACAACTGGAGGGTTGTGGTTCCGTTGGTCGGCCATCCGTGGAATGGGTCGGCCTCGTCCAGCTCCACCGTGCCGGCATCCTCCATCGGCGCGACCAGGTCCGCCCACACATTCGAGACCGGATGGAAGAAACTCGTCCGCAAGTAAACCATGCCGGTGCACGCCGGATCGGAGAGAAACCCCGGGTGATCCGTCATCACGTGGAACGTGGTGGTGGTGCGCGCGTAATCCACCTGCAGGAATGAACCCGTGCCCGCAAGAGGCACGGGCTCATCATCGGCCGCAACAGGGCCCGCATGATGATACGCCCAGTCCCGCCGGATCAGGGATTCGTAAGCGCCGCGGTAGAAGCGCGCGTCGTCGAACCGGCAGGTGGACCCTTCGTTGGTGTTCCGCTCAAAGCCCATTTCAAGGCTGGCCCGCACTTCGTAGAGCTCGGTGTTGGTGCAGGTGCCCGTCACGTGAAACTCATGCCAGTTTCCGTCGGCAGGGACGTCCAGCACGGCGATATCGTCTCCCTTCACACGGTTCGTGAAGGTGTGATCGAACCAGCCGAGATGAAGCTCCGCGTACTCCATGATGAAATTGGTGTCCCGCGTGATCCACAGGGAGAACGTGTAGGTACCCGTGCCGGGCGTGACGTTTTGGGCCAGCCGCTCCACGTAGGTCGCGTCGTTGGTCGTTTTGCCGTCAAACTGCGCCGCGACCAGGCCGTGGCGCGGCGCCCAGTCGGGGCGATACGCCGCGAGATACTCCGGCCACACGTACCACTGGCTGCCGCGGAATTCCGCGCCCTTCCCGCGCTCGAACCCTGGATTGCCGAGACGGTGCACGCCGGTGTAGGTCCCGGAATATAATGTCGCATCGTCCAACTGCATCCGGTCGGGTTCGTTCGTTCGCGCCCAGAACTGGGCCCACGCCACGGGGACGACGTGCGAGAGGCCGTTGCTGAGGCACTCGCCTGTGACATGCGCGTGGTGCCAGCTGCCCTCGCGCGGAAAGCCGGTGAGATTCCGGCGATCCGCCTGAACCATCACGCCGTTCGTGTCGTACCATTCCAACCGCATTTCGATGTGATGCGGGTCCACTCCCGCGTCGCTCCGCAACCACGCGGCAAAGGTGAACAGTCCTCCCGTTGTGGTTATCGGCTGCAAAACGCCGCACTCGCTGAAATCGCGTATTCCCGGTCGGTTGGTGAACCACCCGGGGAGAAATGCCCCGTAACCGCCCGAGTGGACCGCCCAATCGTCCACGGCTGCCGCGCCGTATCCCTGCCAGGAAGCTCCGCTCCAGTTCGTGGTCGCCGGCGTTTCGAAACTCGCGTTCGTGAACTGAGCAACCGGCCTGTGAGGCAAGTGGTAGTGGAAGTAATCACGATCCCATGGGTCCGTGTGAAACCGTTGCGGCGCTTCCGGAAAATCGTTTGTCCAGGCCCCATCCAGCCGGACCAGGTATTTTTCATCCTCCGGCGTGCCTCCATAGAAAGTCCGGAGATAGGGCGCGTAATAGACTTTCACATCCCGGGAATACGGCACCCCGTTGCTCAGCGGCTGAGGCCAGTCGTAACGCCACAAATCCATTTCCAATGCACCGTTGGTGGGCGTGCCGTGGAACGGGGCATTCGTACCAAGCGTCATACTGGCAACCCGGGACATGGGCGCATAGAGCGTCACCCAGTTGCCGGGAAGATCCGCGAGGTGCGGCGGCAGATAACTGATGTATATCCACACCTGTCCGTCGGAATCGGGATACGCCGCGATACCATCCCGCGGCGCGATTACATGGAACGTGGTCGTCGTGCGGGCGTAGTTGATCTGCAGGAAAGGCCCCGGCGAGTTCGTGCCGGGCACGCGTTCGATCCGCGGATCGAAGGAGAGGTTGTTGTGATACACTCCATCCGTCCGCACCGTGTTGGTGAAGGCCCCCGCCACAAGCCGTGCCTCGTCCATGCGAAGCGCGTGATTGCCCGAATCCCGTCCATACTCGAATTCGGCGACGGCCGTGATCTCAAAGAGATTGGTGTCGCTGCAGGCGGCCTGCACTTCGTAGCGATGCCAGGTGTTGTCGTCCGGCACCGTGAGCGCGTTCACGCTGTCCGCCTGGACGCGGTTCGTCCCGGAACGGTCCCTCCACTCGAGGCGAAGCTGCGCATTGCTGAGCCCGAAGCCGGGCTCGCGGTGCAGATAGATCAAGAACGTCCATGTGCCGGTTCCCATCGCGTAGACGCTTTGCGAGAAACGGCTCGTGAACGAGCCTTCGACCCAT
>JAKJGV010000066.1:0-283 GCA_022704185.1 Verrucomicrobiota bacterium | reverse complement strand
CCGCCGTTGAGCAGAAAAAGCACGCCGGTGTATCCGCCGGCGTACCACTCCGCGTGGTCGAACGAGATGCCCGCCGGATCGCCCGTCTTCGCGTCATGATCCGCAACGAGCATGGCGCGCGCGAACTGGACCGAAGGGTTCGTGCAGGAACCGGTGACATGAATGTGACGCCAGCGCCCGTTGCGTTCCAGGTGTTCGAACGCGCCCACTGCGGCCGTTTCGATGTCATTGGTATCCGCGTCCTTCCACTCCAGCCGAAGTTGCAGGTTGGTGAGTTGAGTGC
>JAKJGV010000065.1 GCA_022704185.1 Verrucomicrobiota bacterium | reverse complement strand
GAGATGATCAGTCGGAGAGCCTTCGGATTCAAAAACTTTGAAAACTACCGACTTCGTGTTAAAGCATTATGCGCTTGAGTCGGGAATCACCTGCCCCGGCTTTTGGTGGAGAGCCTGTCATGGTGTGCCTGGCGGGGGTCGAACCCACAACCTTTGGCTCCGGAGGCCAACGCTCTGTCCAATTGAGCTACAGGCACACAACGAACGGCGATGGGGATCAGCCGTTCTTCTGCTGAAACTCTTTCATGAACGCGACCAGCGCGTCAACACCTTCCGGCGGGAAGGCATTGTAGATCGAGGCGCGGACGCCGCCGACCGACCGGTGACCCTTCAGGCCCTTCAGGCCGCGGCCGGAGGCTTCCTTCACGAAAGCTTCCTCGAGCGCTTCCGACGGGAGCCGGAACGTCACGTTCATGTCCGAGCGGAATTCCTTGACGGCCGTGCCCTTGTAGAAGCCCGACGCGTCAATCGCCGCGTAAAGCTTGGCGGCCTTGTCGGCATTGCGCTTCGACATGCCCTGGAGTCCGCCGTTCTTCACCACCCAGCGCGCGACCAGCGCGACGAGGTAGATCGCGAAACACGGCGGCGTGTTGTAAAGCGAGTTGTCCTCGATGTGTGTCTTGTAGCGGAAGATCACCGGAACCTTCTCCGAAACCCGCTCCGCGAGGTCCTTGCGAATGATCACCAGCGTGACGCCCGCCGGCCCGAGATTCTTCTGCGCGCCGGCGTAGATCAGGCCGAAGCGGCTCGCCTCGAACGGGCGCGATAGGATGTCGGACGACATGTCCGCAACCAGCGGCGCGTCGGTCTTCGGAAACGTCTTCCACTGCGTGCCCGCGATCGTCTCGTTGGAGGTGATGTGGACGTACGCCGCGCCCGGCGTGAACTTGAGCGCCGCCGGATCCGGCAGGCGCGTCGGAATGTCCTTGCCCGTGTCCGCGATGACGTTCACCTTGCCGATCAGCTTGGCTTCCTTGACGGCCTTCGAGGCCCACGCGCCGGAGTTGACGTAGTCGGCCGACTGTCCTTCGCCCAGGAGATTCATCGGCACCATCGCGAACTGGCCGCTCGCGCCGCCCTGCAGAAACAACACCGCATGGTCGTCGCCGAGCCCGAGCAGTTTCTTGATCGTCGCCACGGCCTCGTCATGGATCGCGCCGTATTCCTTGCCGCGATGACTGGCCTCGAGAATGGACATACCGGAGCCCTTGTAGTCCACGAGATCCGCCTGGGCCTCCTGCAGGACTTCGAGAGGCAACGCCGCCGGACCCGGATTGAAGTTATAGACTCTGGCCATGTTGGAGCTCCTTCCTTTTTGTGTGTTTCTCTGGAAAAGACCCCGCCTATGTATCACACGCGCCGTACGCCTGCAACTGTGTTCGCCCGAGCGCGGCCCGCCGCTTGACACGCGGAACGCTGTCCTGCTATTTGCGAACGATAGGGAGGAAACGCCATGTTCGACCGATTTTTTCGCCTGACGGAAAATCAGACCACGACCCGGACGGAGCTTATCGCCGGCGTCACGACGTTCCTCACGATGGCTTACATCATTCTCGTGCAACCGGCGGTGCTCTCCGGCGCGATGTTCGGCTTCGGCACGGGCATGGATTTCGACGCCATCATGGTGGCCACGTGCGTCTCGGCCGCGATCTCCACCGCCGTCATGGGGCTTTACTCCCGGTACCCGATCGCGCAGGCGCCGGGCATGGGCGAGAACTTCTTCTTCGTCTTCTCCGTCCTGCCGGCCGCCGGAGCCCTCGCCGCGGTCCAGAGCGGGGCGACGACCGCGTGGCAGGTCGCGCTCGGCGTCGTCGCCGTGTCCGGCTTCCTCTTTCTCGCGTTGTCCCTGACGCCCCTGCGCGAAATGCTGGTCAACGCCATCAGCAGCAGCATGAAGAACGGCATCGCGGTCGGCATCGGCATCTTCATCGCCTTCATCGGCCTTCAAAACGCGGGCATCGTCATCAAGAGCCCCGGCACGGCCGTCACGCTGAACACCCGCTTTCACTCCCCCGATGTCGTCATCTTCTTCATCGGCCTGGTCGTCACCGCCGCGCTTCACGCCCGGCGCGTCCGCGGCTCCATCATCTGGGGCATCGCCGTTTCGACGCTGTGCGCGCTCGTCATGCGCGCGACCCTGCACCGCATGCCGGAACTCTGGCACTCGGAGCTCATCCAGCAGTCGCAGCTCGCGACTCGATTCGCGATGCCCGACCGCTCGCTCCCCATCTGGCAGTGGTTCGTGTCTCACCCGCCGAGCGTCGCGCCCACGTTCATGAAGATGGATATCGCACACGCGGTGGGAAGCTGGAGCATGATCCCGCTCATCGTCATCTTCCTTTTCATGGACGTGTTCGACACGATCGGCACGCTGATCGGGGTCGGCGAACAGGCCGGCTTCATCAAGGACAACAAGCTCCCGCGCGCGCGGCAGGCGATGCTGTCCGACGCGGTCGGCACGGTCGTCGGCGCGTGCATGGGCACGAGCACCGTCACGAGCTACATCGAAAGCGCGTCCGGCGTGGCCGAGGGCGGGCGAACCGGCCTGACCAGCCTCATCACCGCCGCGCTCTTCCTGCTCGCGCTCTTCTTCAGCCCGCTCGTCCGCCTGATCGGCAGCTACGCGCCGATCACGGCGCCCGCCCTGATCATCGTCGGCGCGATGATGATCCGCAACGTGTTGAAGGTGGACTGGGACGACTTCAGCGAAGCCATTCCCGCGTTCATCGTGATGATCGGCATCCCACTGTGCTATTCCATCGGCGACGGGCTCGCGCTCGGCTTCATCACCTACCCCATCATCAAGTTCCTGAGCGGCAAGGGGCGCGAAGTGCGGTGGCTGATGTACGTGCTCGCAGCAGTTCTGTTGCTCTACTTCGTGTTTGTCCGCGCACAGGCGGGTTGAATCCTGCTCCGGCAGTGCCGGCGGCGCGCGATCCATCGGTAGGAGGCATCGGCAAGGCGCGCCGCACCCGGAACGCGTTCGTAAATCCACAACGGCCAGCGCACACCTCGACCGCACGCCAGCGATCGCGCCGCTGCCGCGGCCCCGGAGGACACGTTTCCGTTCGATTCAATGAACTGGACCGCTTCGGCGAAGCGGCTTTCGGGAATCTCGGGGAAACGGGCCGCCACTTCTATTGCGGCGGCATAGGCCACGCGCGGCCCGGTCATGCGACGCCAGCGTTCAATCCATCGCACACAGAACGGGCAGTCGCCGTCGTACACCATGAGAGGCGGGTCGGGCGGGTGGCGAACCTGGATCGCAGCGCACATGGGTGCGTCATCCAAGGGCCACGTCCAGAACCATCATGACCGCAAACCCGATCATAACGCCCACCGTGGCAATATCCCCGTTGCCCTTCTGCTGCGCTTCCGGAATCAACTCCTCCACGACCACGTAGATCATCGCGCCCGCCGCAAACGCCAGCGCGTAAGGAAGAATCGCCTTTGACACCAGCACCGCCGCCGCGCCGATGATTCCAGCGACCGGTTCCACCAGGCCCGATGCCTGCCCCACCCAGAAACTCTTCATCCGGCTGTAGCCTGCCGATCTCAACGGCGCGGCCACCGCAATGCCCTCGGGGAAGTTCTGTATCCCGATACCGATCGCCAGCGTAATCGCCCCTGCAATAGTGGCCGCCGGAAGCCCCGCCGCCGCCGCGCCGAACGCGACCCCTACGGCCAGCCCCTCCGGAATGTTGTGAAGCGTGATTGCCAACACCAGCAGCGTCGTTTTGCGCCACTGCGTATGTGGCCCCTCGGCGTGTTCGATCGGTTCGCCGGGATGCAAATGCGGGAGAATGAAATCAATGCCCCTGAGCGCCGCGCCGCCCAGCAGGAAACCGACCACCGCGGGCACGTACTCCGGCACCGGCCCGTCCGCCGCCATCTCGATCGCAGGCGCCAGCAACGACCAGTAGCTGGCCGCGATCATCACGCCGCCCGCGAATCCGAGCATCCAGTCCAGCACCTTTCGCGGAATGGTCTTGCCGAAGAAGGCGACCCCGGCGCCACAAAGTGTCAGGAACCAAGTGAACAGCGTTCCGAACAACGCTTGCATTACCGGGTGGTAACCCTGGAGAAATTCAATCATACATTCATGCCGCGTTCCGAGTTGTACGGACGAACCTTACGCTATTTCCGGTGCGAAGGCAAAGTACCGCCGTCATCGCGCAAGGAAAACACGGAAACATCATAAATGCATTTGACAATGTGGGACCGGTACCATATGTTCGCGGGAACATGCAGACGTTCGCGCGCACAAACCAGGTCGTGCAAGACGGAACGGGTCGAATGTCGCTTCCCCCCTCGGCTGTTCGTTGTGCTCGCCTCGCGCCACCACCCTGCTCCGCCGGTATCACCGACGGCTCCGAGCGCGGCGACTACGTCCCGCAATCGCATCTCCTCAAAATCATCGGCCGCCCCCATCATGTCGTGAACCTGATGTTCCAGTATTACCCCGACATGGACGGCTGGCCCACGCAGGGCGTCAACTGGCACGGCTTCTACCGGAACAACAGCCTCAACAAGGGCGACGGCTACTTCCCTCTCGTGCTCGAACCCGGCGGCCGCTGGGGCCAAGCCTATCTCCGCCAGATCGCAGACGTGCGCGCGCACGGACAGGAACCGCAGCTCACCCTCACCCTCCACGCGAACACGCCCGACGAAACGCTCGCCCGGATCGCCGACTCCCTGCACCCCTTCGCGCCCATGCGCATCCGCATCAACCATGAATGCAACGGCGTGTGGTTCCACTTCAACCAGGTCTGGTCCTACAAGGAGGTGAGCGATCTCTTCGTCCGCTTCCACCGCATCCTCCACGAACGCGCGCCCGGCGTGCGAACCGTCGCCTGCTGGAACGGCCCCGGCGATACCATCGAAAACCCCGACACCCCCAACCCCAATCGCGGACAGCTCACCGACGATCAACTCGCACCGATGTTCCGCCTCGCCGACATCGTCTCGTACGATCAATACGCGGCGCTGCACTACGGCTGGCCCGACCCGGACTTCGATCCGGCGCGTCCCACGCAATTCTTCCGCATCGCGCCCGCAACCTGGTGGCGCGTGTTCGAGGACTTTCACCGCACGATCTGCACGCTGCGCGGCGGTGAAACGCCCATCGAAGTTCACGAGGTCAATGAGGACGCGGAATTGGCCGGCGCCGAGGGCCAGGCCCAATGGCTCACGGCATTCTACCGCGAAGCCGCCGCGCGCAGGCTCCCGTGGCTGACCAATATCACCTTCTACCAGTTCCGCGATCGCGGCGGCCTTGGCCTGGAGCAGGAGGACCCGCAGGACGCTTCGCGCGGACGGCCGACACCGGCGCTCTCCGCCTACGCGGACGCGATCCGGCAGCCGCACTTCGACCTCAGCCTGACACGCGGAGCGCAAGAGCCGGCCCGCGTCCCGGCCGACCTCCTGTGGCGATCGCCCGTTGACGCGGCCGGAATCGAATACACCTATCCTCTCCGCAACGCCGCGGAGCGCGTCCTGTTCACCTGCACGCCGAAGGCCCATCTCCTTGTCGAGCACGCCGGCCGCTGGGTAATCAAGCCGCGCGGAATCAGCCAGATACCCCTTGCGCGCGGGCCGGAATGCTCCGATTTCTCCATCCGTGTCTTCGCGCCGCCGCCGGACGGGCGCAACAACCAATCCGACGCTTTTGTCTACACGCTCGACGAACCCCCGGAAGTATTGGTTTGATGTTCACAGGAGAGAACAACAAATGAAAAAGATCCTGTTCCTGACCTCGATGGCCCTCACCCTCGCGCTCGTGTCGTGCCGCACCACCACTCAACCGATCAGCGGGGTGGTCCCCAAACCCGTCGCGCTGAGCCCGCTTCGCGTCGAGGGCAACCGTATCGTGAATGCGGCCGGCGACGAAGTGCGGCTGCGCGGTGTCAATGCGGGCTGCTGGCTTCTCATCGAGCCGTGGATGCTTCTGATGGCGAACCATGCGGGCGTCACGTCCGAGAAGGATATCTGGGATATCCTCGACGGCCGGTTCGGGCGCGAGAAAAAACTGGAACTGATCCGCACGTACCGCGAGAACTTCTTCACGGAACAGGACGTCCAGCACATCGCGCGTCTCGGGCTCAACTGCCTGCGCGTGCCGATCTGGTGGCGCGCGGTTTCGGATCCCGAATACGGCGGCGACATGACCTACCTGGATCGCGTCATTTCGTGGTGCGCCGACAACGGCGTCTACGTGATCGTGGATCTGCACGGGGCGCCGGGCGGACAGAACGAACAAGCCGCGATCATCGGAGAGCCGATGGCCGCCGATCTCTGGAAGCAGGAGATCTTCAAGGAACAATCCGTCGCGTGGTGGGAAGAGATCGCGAAACGCTACAAGGGCAATCCCTCCATCGCGGGCTTCGACCTGCTGAACGAGGCCATGGCGGCACCGCTGGACGATCTCATTGACTTGTACGACCGCATGTACAAGGCCGTCCGCGCGATTGATCCCGGCCGGGTCCTGTTCATCGAGGACGGGTTGCTGGGCTTCCACAAGCTCCCCCGGCCGGCCGACATGGGCTGGGAGAACGTGGTGTACAGCATCCATTACTATCCACAGACCACGGAAGAAGGGATCTTCGCACCCGACCGCGATTTTCATCGCATGAACCGCTCGTCAATCTGGTTCGGGGTGCCTACGTACATGGGCGAGTTCAACACGATGCAGATCGAACGCGGCGGCGCGTCGTCCTTCCTTCGGTTTGTCGAAGTCTTCGACTACTTCGGCTGGTCGTGGAGTTTCTGGTCCTTCAAGAAGATCGAAGACAACGTCAACAGCATCTGGGGGGTGACCGGCTACGTACCCGAAGCGCCCGCGATCAACCTTCACGAGGACTCCTTCGAATCCATCAAGAACGCCTTCGCGTCCTTCCGGACCGGGAACCTCGGCGGCAATCCCCTCCTGGAAACCGTGCTGCGCCAGCCGGTGCGATGGAAGCGCGAACCCGCGGAGCCCGGCGTAATCCGGCTGGGATTGGAGACGGCCTACCTCTTCCCGGAAAAAGGCGACATCCGCTATGAGTGGGGGCGCGCGGCGCCGAACATTGGCTATTGGGGGCCCGGCGAGCGCGTGGCGTGGCCGGTGGAGATCGCCGAGGGCGGACGCTACGAGTTCGGCATCCGCTTCGCCAACAACCGGGAAGATGCCGTCGCGAGGATATGGCTGGATGGCGTGTCGGCAAGCGATGCGCAACTTCCGAATTCCGGCGGCTGGGAAAAGTACGCCGACGCGTCCCTTGCGGTTCTCGAGCTGACGCCCGGCCGGCACGTGATCGAAATCAGCCAGGCGGACGACGGCGACGGATTCATGAACCTGCAGGGCGGCCGGTTGAAGAAGACGGACCAACCCGCGGCGGCGCTCTCCGCGGACATCGTGCTGTTGAACCCGCTCAACGCGGAACCCCTGCGGAAGGGCACGCCGCTGCGCGTCGAATGGTGGAACAACCCTCCGAATATCGGCCACTGGGAATCGGGCGAAGAGGTGGCGTGGTCGCTGCGTACGCCGACCGGCGGAACGTACCGGCTTTTCGTTTCGTACAGCACTCCGACTCCGGACACGGAGCTGGTCGTACTGCTGAACGGCAAGGCGGCATGGTCCGGCAGCCTGGCCAGCACCGGGGCCTGGCACGAGTTCCAGGAGAAGGAGCTGGGGGCCGCGATTACGCTCGAACCCGGAACGCACCGGCTTTCGCTGCAGTGGATCACGTCCGTGTCCGGCGGCGCCGGCAACTTCAGGGGCGCCCGGCTGGTGCGCGCGGAGTAAGCTCCTGCATGCCTGCGGCCGCTTTTCGCCGCTCGCCGGCCCACGTGATCCACACGCAGAGCTCGTACAGAAGCAGAAGCGGCACGGCCATGATGAGCTGCGAGATGACGTCCGGCGGCGTCAGCAACGCCGCGAGGACGAGGCTGACGACCACCGCATACGGGCGCGCGACCTGGAGTTGCCCGTGCGAAACGAGTCCAAGCCGCGCAAGAACGAGCAGCACGGCGGGCAACTCGAAAGCCAGCCCGAAGCCGATGAGCAACTGGCTCGTGAAGGCGACATAGCTGGTGATCGTCCACTCCGCGGAAATCCCGAGCCACGCGTGCATGCCGAACATCACGCGCAACGCCGCGGGCAGCGTCACCCAGTAGCCCAGCGCCACCCCCACCACGAACAGGGCGACCCCGAACGCGCCCGCTTGAAGCACCAGCTTGCGCTCTCCGCGCTTCAGCCCGGGAAACACGAACTGCCCGGCAAAGAGCAGCAGGAACGGAGCGCTGATCAGCAAGCCGCTCCAGAAGGCCATGCGCATCGCTACGGAAAAGGCGCCTCCCACCTCGAGCGAGCGCAGGAACCGTTCCGGGTCCTCAACGACGCTCCGCAAGGGCCGCTGCAGGATCCGGAGTATCCACGGAGCGGAAGGGAACGCGACGATCATGCCCGCCACCAGCGCCGCCGCGCAGCGAATGAGGGCCCTGCGCAAGTCCTCGAGATGCTCGAGAAACGGCTTGGCATCGTCGGGGCCCGCGGACTCGTCAGCCTTCGCGTTCACGAGGCTCCTTTGCAGAGGGTCCCTCATGGTCTCCCAGCTTGTCGTCAGGGTCGAACGGCTGCCAATCGGCGCGGGCGATCTCGCCCGAAAAATCCCTCGCCGCTCGCCGCAGCTCCGCCAGCGCGCGCCCGAGAGACCGCGCGATCTTCGGCAGGTTCTTCGAGCCGAACAAAAGAAGTATCGCAAGGAAGATGACCATCAACTCGCCCGCGCCAAGCGAACCGCCGAGGATCGAAAGTGGATGCAGCGTGTTCATATCGCCCCCATTCTACAACGAGCATCCGGCTGGAAGAAGGCCCGATTCAGGAGGATGAGCGTTCACCCGTGAGGCCGGCTTCGTTGAGCGCCCTGCGATAGCATTCCGGACAGTAACCGTGAGAGAACTGCGTATTCGAGCGCTGACCGATGTAGGACTCCAGCGCATGCCACACCCCCTTTTCATCCCTGATCTTCTTGCACTGGGCGCATATGGGCAACAACGCCCCCAGGACCTTCACCTCGGAAAGGGCTTTCCGCAGCTGTTCCGCGGCCTCTCTTTCGTGGTCGAGACGTGCGCGGATCACGGAAACAGCCCAGCCGATGATCAGGAACGATATCATCCGGACCCCCGTGTTCCACACCGCAAAGAAATGGGACGAGAACACCTGGCCGGCCAGCGCCCCGGCCGCAAACCAGACCAGCGAACTGAGAACCGCAACCAGAACCGCCGGGGCAAAACCCATGCACCACGCGCTGATGGATACGGGCACGAAATAGAACACGAAGAAGTTCAATTCGTAGCCGGTCTTCCAGTCGGCAATTCCCAGAACAAAAACCATCGCGATGATGCCGACGCTCCAGCGGCATTTCACTCTCACCGAGGTCATGTTTGTGCCCTCCGTCTCTGCCAAGTGAAACGGCCCCGGGAAACCCGGGGCCGTTCAATCCAGAAGTATGCGCGAGATTACTGCACGAGGATGAACTCGCCGCGCCGGTTCAGGCGCCACGCGGACTCGTCGCCGCCCATCGCCACCGGACGCTCTTCACCCATGCTCCGGGTTTGAATGCGCGAGCCGTCAATGCCGAGCCCGACAAGATACGCGCGAACGGCCAACGCGCGCCGCTCGCCCAGCGCAAGATTGTACTCGTTGCTGCCGCGTTCGTCGCAGTGACCTTCCACCACAAGGCGCGTCGCCGGGTTGCTCTTCAGATGACCGGCCACCTCCTCGATCTTCGCGCGCTCGGAATCCTTGATCTGCGACTGATCGTAATCGAAATAAACCGGCGCGAACTGGCCGGCCACTTCCATGCCGGACGCGAAGCGATCCGACAACTCGCCGCTGTAGATATCCTGGCCGCCGACGCCGACGATATCCTCTCCTCCGAGTCCCGCGCCCTGGCGGGGCTTCTTCTTGCAGCCCGTCACCGAAACGGCGCACACAAGTCCGATCGCAACCATGACCATCCAACGCCTGCTGTGCATTTCTCTTTCTCCTTAGCTAAGTTTCCGTTTACGCCCCGTCACTGTGCCGACCACGATGGCGAGTACCAGTTTCCCTGAATATCGAGTAACGCTATGGGCGGATCGCCCATGGTGTCAAGAAGGTAAATAGCGGATCGGCCGCCTGTTTTCCGGCCGCAGGCGATGTGCCGTCCGTTGGGCGCCCAGCAGGGGTTCTCGTAATCCGCGCCGTCCGCGGTGATCTGCCGGCTCTCCAGCGTCTGCGGATTCAGCACGCAAACATGGTATCGGCCCCCGATCCGCGCGCTGTAGGTGATGACCCCGTTCGATCCCCAGCGGGGCGTGACACTTTCAGCCACGCGCCCCGTCAAGCGTTTCGGCTGGCCGCCGTCGCGGGAAACCACGTAGAGCTGGGGCGAACCGGGCGCGTCGGACACGTAAACGATCTGGCTGCCGTCCGGCGACCACGAAGGACTCGCCTCGGCGGCGCGCGGGGTCTGCGTAATGCGCGTCAGCCGGCGCGAGCGAAGGTCCATCACGTACAGTTCCGGATTCCCGTCCTTGGAAAGGATCAGGGCCATGTCGCGACCGTTGGGCGAGATCTCGCCGCCGGTGTTCAGCCCGGGGAAGCTCGCCACGCGACTGCGCGAACCGGAGGCCACGTCAATGGTGTACACGTCCGGGAACCCATTAATGTAGGAAGTGTACGAGATGATCGAGCCGTCCGCCGACCATCGCGGCGCGAGACTGATGCTCCGGTCGCGAGTGAGCTGGGCCAGGCCCTGCCCGTCGGAATCGCAGAGATACAGCTCCTTGCTGCCGGTGCGGTTCCCGACCAGCACGAGGCGTCCCGAGAATATGCCTTTCTGCCCGGTCACCGCCTCGATGATTTCATCCGCGACCTGGTGCGCCAGCCGGCGCGCCCCGTCCGCGGACGCGCGATAGGTCTTGCCCAACAGCCGGCTGTGCGTCGCCACCTCGTGCACGCGGCAACTCACCTTGACCGAACCCCCTCCTTCTTCGCATTCGCCGCCCACCGAAATCTCCGAGCGGCCCGGCGCGCCGCGCACAAACCAGCCGGAGCGATCCAGGTCCGTTTCGAGCGTCTTGCGAAAGAGCTGGGCCGACGCCGATGGATCGGCGGTCAGTCCCGAAAGGTCTATCGTGGCTTTCTGCCCGGCGGTCTTCGTCACGCGAACCTGCGCCTGGACGCACACGAATCCCATCAACATCCATGCGAGTACAACCGACACCATCTGCCTGTTCATCTTCCAACTTTCTCCATCTTGAGCCCACATCCACTCTGCGCCACGCAGGAGAGTGGCGAATTCGAGCGGATTTGTCCATTGCTTGCTGCGCGGCTCTTCATCTTCCGCTTGTGCCGCTGCGGGGGCCTGCCATACTGACCGCATGGGCATGAAGATCGTAGTCACCGGAGAAATCGGCTGCGGAAAGAGCACCGCGGTGCGACGCGCCATGGACGCCTTGAACTGGAGGAACCCCGCGGGGTTCTTCACCCGGCGCGAGCCGGACGCGCTGCATATCGGTGCCTGGCGCGGCGGATGCGTCCCGTTTGCCCGGCGCGCCGGACATCCCTCCTACGAACCCGATCTCGACGCCTTCAGCCGCTTCGCGCTTCCCACGCTTGCGACCTCGTCCGAGGTCGAGCCGGTGGTCATGGACGAACTCGGCGTGCTCGAACTCCCGTCCTCCCAGCTCGCCGCCGCCATCGCCGCCCTTTTCCTCCGGCCGAACCCGGTCCTCGCCGTTGTCCAGCAGCGCGCCCTCGAGTCGTGGCAGACCATCATCGGGCGTGCAAACCTGGACGAGGTCCTCCTGGTGGATGTGAACAACCGGGACGCGATGCCGGCCCGGATCGCCGCGCTGTTCCGAGCCGCGTGACACCCCTCGCTTTTTGACCTTGCCGCCGCCGATATTCACGTGTATGAATATCGGCAGGTGAAACTGCACGT
>JAKJGV010000064.1:6377-12017 GCA_022704185.1 Verrucomicrobiota bacterium | reverse complement strand
GGCGCTGGACTTCAGCGGGGCAGCCTTCGCGCTCTCTGTCGAATCACTCATGGTAGTCATGCAAAGCTGGCCTGCCCATGCGCCTCCGCCCGGCCTGCCTGCCGGCAGGCACGGCTACGGCGGCACAGGGCCCCTTGCGGGCGTCGCGCGAAGGCTGGCGTGATCAACCAAAATGCGATTTCGAGAACGCGCGCCCAGAACCGGATTTCAGATAGCGCTCAAACGCGACGGCCTTCTCAAGACTGGTGAATCCCACGAGTGTCTCGACCTTCCACGGCACGAACTTGCTGGTGTGCGGGCAATCACCCCCGTTGTGTTCCTTCAGTCTCTGCTTCGGCTGATTCGTACGCCCCGTATAGGTGCGTCTTGGATTCGAGAGGCTTCGCAGAACATAGACGAAGTGACCCGGATAAAGCCCGCTTTCGTCCTGTGCGCCTTTGGCGCTGGACTTCAGCGGGGCAGCCTTCGCGCTCTCTGTCGAATCACTCATGGTAGTCATGCAAAGCTGGCCTGCCCGGCCGAAGCGCAGCCCCTTGCGGGCGTCGCGCGAAGGCTGGAGCGGGTGACGGGAATCGAACCCGTGTATCAAGCTTGGGAAGCTCGCGTACTGCCACTGTACTACACCCGCCCTGCTCCACGCACTTGGGTGCCCGAATAGCTACCACACCCCCGTTCGACTTGTCCATACCGGATTACGGCGTGCGCTGTTGACGATTCCGCGCGAGGTGATATGTTCAGGGCTGAGGGGGAAGGCAATCACTATCCAATGACAAGGCAGACTCCATTCACGCTCCTGGCGCTGCTTCTCGGCGGGATCATGATCTTCCTTACGAACGCCTTCTTCCAGGTCCCCACCGAAACATACCTCGCCATGGCCGGCGGCCTGGTGTTCGTTTCCGGACTCCTCTTCGGCGTCATCGCGTCCATCCGCGCTCTCCGCATTCTCCTCAACCCTCTTTCCCGGCAGGCCGCAGGGACGCTCATCCCAACATTGACCATTCTCATTACCCTCATGGCATGGACGGCTGTAATCAACACGACGTTCCGCGTGAAGCACTCCATGGAAGAGCGCGAGGAAGTCGAGGAACAACACTGGAACGCGCTGCATGCCCAGGAACCGGAACCGACATCTGAGGATTCGGAAAGCCCCCCGGTCGAGTAGCGCGGCCTACGCCGCGCGCCAGTAGTCGAGGATGTCCCGCAGCGTCTGTTCCATGGAAATCCGCGGCGCCCAGCCCAGCTCCCGAAGCCGCCGGTTGTCGCCGATCTTGACCGGCTCGTCGAGCGACCGCACGCGGGCGGGATCCACCGTCACCTGCACAGGCTTTCCCGCGAGCGCGATCAGCCGATCCAGGATGTCGCCCACGCGATAGCCCGTGCCCAAGCAGATATTGTACACCGAACCGGCCCGGCCCTTCTCCGCAAGCACGCGCATGGCCCCCACCCCATCCCGCACGTCGAGCAGATCCCGGATGACATCCAGGTTGCCGACCTTCAGACCCGGCTGCGCGCCCCGTTCAACGGCCACGACCCCCCGCGCGAAGTCGGAACACACATCGCCCATCTTCCGCGGCCCCACCAGGTAGAACGGCCGCACGCGAACGACAGGCAACCCGTAGCGCTCGCCGTACAAGCGCGCGATATGGTCCTGCGTCAGCTTGCTCACGCCGTACGGCGTAGAAGGACCCAGCGGGGAATCCTCCGTAATCGGCGTGGTCACCACGCGCGGGGCGTATTCCGCGCTGGAGCAGATGGGGATCACCACGGGCTTGCCCCCGGATGACCGGACCGCTTCGAGGAGGCTCACCGTGCCCCGGACGTTGATATCGAACGTGAGGGCCGGCTGCTCCCATGAGCGACCCGGGAAACTCTGGGCAGCGAGGTGATAGACGACATCCGGCCGCAGGTCCGCCAGCAGCTCTCCCATTTCAGCGCCGTTCAGGATATCGCCGCGGACAAAACGAAGCCCCCTCTGCTCCAGCGTTTGGCAAACGGCGCCCGGCTCGCGGTCCATGCCCCACACCCGGTCGCCCGCCGACAGCAGATGCTCGGCAAGATACCCGCCAATGAAGCCGCCCGCGCCGGTGATCAGTGCTTTCATGAAATCAAGCGATGTCGCGCACTTTCAGAATGCGACCGGTGCGTTCGGACTCGTACGCCGCGAGCGCCACGCGCATCGCCTCGAGCCCATCCCGCCCGTTGCCGATCGGCTCCCGCTTGTCGCGGATCGCGCCCATGAACTCCTTCCACTCCGCGTTCCACGACCGGTCGCCCCCGCGATACTCGGTGACCGTTTCGGCGAAAGGCGCATCGAAATCGCGCTTGCCGAAGACCAGCCGCTCCGTTCCGTAGCTGGAACCCAGTCCCTCGACAATGACATACGCGTCTTCCCCGAAGAGCTCGAACGAGAACAGGTTCTTCCACTGGGTCAGGCTGGCATGCAGGCTCGCCGTCGCGCCGCCTTCCATCCGGAACACCGCCATGCCGTTGTCGTCGAGCGTCTGTTCCTTGAAGTACTGGACCCCGGTCATGCACGCGACGTCGCGAAACTCGCCCATGAACCACCGGAACAGGTCCATCGCGTGCGTGCCCTGTTCGATGAACTGGCCCCCCGCAGCCTGTTTCGGGTCCGCTCGCCATTCCTTCTCGTAGCCGGGCCTGCCGCAAATGCCGTAGCGGCAACGGCCGATCAGGGGCTTCCCGAGCCGCCCCTCATCCAGCAGCCGCTTCGCGTCCCAGATGGCGGGATGGTGCCGGTGGTTGAACCCGCACTTCAACACCCGCCCCGTCTCGCGCGCGACGCGCACCATGGTTTCCGCCTCAGCCAGCGTCCGCGTGAGCGGCTTTTCGCAGAGCACATGCTTGCCGGCCTTCATCGCCGCCACGCTGATGTCCGCATGCACGTGCGGCGGCGTGCAGACCAGCACCGCGTCCACATCGTCGCGGAACACAACCGATTCCCAGCGGTCCGACGCCTCGCACCCCATCGCCTGCGCCATCTTCCGCGCGTGGTCGAGGTGAAGGCTCGCGATGACTTTAAGCTCCGCGCCCGGATCATCCTTGACCACCGGCGCGCGCCGGCGGCACTGGAGTCCCGAACCGATGATCGCTACTCGCAGCATGACTAATCGCCTCCCTTCACGGCCCGGCCCCGCCCGACGTCAAGATAGTTGAATCCTGCAGCCTCAAGCTCATCCGCCTTCAACATGTTGTTCACATCAATAATGACCGGCTTCTCCATCAGCCCTTTCACCCGTCCGAAATCAAGCTTCCGGTACTCCGGCCACCCGGTGATGATGACCATCACCTGCGCTCCGCGAACCGCGTCGTATGCGTCCTCGAAAAACGAGAATTCCTTGTGCCGCGCGACCTCCGCGCGATCCGCCTTGGGATCATGCGCCGCCACCGACATACCGGCCTGCACCATCTCGGCGATGATCTCGATGGCCGCGGAACGCCGCAGCGTGCTCGTGTCCGGCTTGTACGTCAGCCCCAGCACGCACGCGCGAACGCCGGCAAGGTCGCCGAATATCCGCTTTAGCTTCCGCATCACAAGGCGATTCTGCTGCCGGTTCGCCGCCCAGACCCCGTCGAGCATCAGCGTCTCGATCCCCGCGCGGTCGCCCATCTCGCGCAGCGTCTGCATGTCGCGCGCCAGCGTCCCGCCCGAGAAGCCCAGCCCCGGGAACAGCATCGCCTTCGGCCCGACCCGCGGCTCCATGCGCAGCACCTCGGCCAGCTTGACACCGTCCGCGCCGATCTCATCGCAAAGATTCCCGATTTCGTTCGCGAACGTGACGGAGGTCGCGAGGAAAGCGTTCAGCGCATGCTTCGTCATTTCGGCGGTGCGCAGGTTGACCCGCATCCATTTCACGCCGAGCGGAGCGAACAACTTCTCGACGCGATCCAAGGTGTGCGCATCATCCGCCCCGATCACCGGCAGCGCCGGCTTCAGGAAACGCTCGATCGCCTGCCCCAATCGCAAATTTTCCGGGCTATATGCAATACCGAAGCGGAGCGAAGGGCGCGTCTTTCGGATTTCATTGACAATCCGTCCGCACGTGCCCGCGGGGACCTGGGCGGTGACGAAAATCAGCGCGTCATCCTCGATGTTCGGCGTGAACGCGGCGACGTCCCGGAGCACTCCGGACAGGTCCGAGCGATCGTTCTCGTCCACCGGCGTGTCGTGCATCACCATCACGACCGGACGCCCCTTGACCGCGCCCGCGACGTCCGCCGTGAAGCGCAGTCGGCCTGACCTCAGGCCTTTCTGAATCAACTCGTCCAGGCCCGGCTCGTACAACGGAGCTTTCCCTTTGTTCAACTGCTCGACGCGGGCCGCATCGCTGTCGGCCGCGAACACGTCGTAACCGAGGTGCGCCATGCATGCCGCGCCCACGACACCCTGATGCCAGAGGCCGAGGACGGAGATGGGGTGTTGGGGTGTTGGGGTATTGGGGTGTTGGGCAGACGCGTCCCCGCCCCCTATTCCACCACCTGTATTTGTTTCTTTATCCATCACCGCATTACCTCACTACCCCACTGCCCCATCGCCCCATCACCCCGACGTCTGCGCCTTCCCCAACATCCGTCTGACCGCAATCCGCACCGACTCATCGGACGAGCGCCGCGTCTTCCAGCCCAGTGCGTTGATCTTGTCGACCGTGAAATGCACGCGCGGCTGGTCGCCCGGCCAGGCCTTCTTCGCGCCCTCGATCGTGATGCGCGCGTTCTTCAATCCCATCTCCTCGCGGACCACTTCGGCGATATAGGTCACGCGCGACACCGTCGTGGTCCCAAGGTTGAAGACATCGCAGGGCTTGTCCTCGTTCATCGGGATGTTGAGAAACCCGAAGGCCATGCCCTCGATGCACTCCTCGACGAGAAAGTAGTTCTTCTCCTGCCGGCCGTCGCCGCGGATGAGCAACTCCTCCGGGTTCGCGCGGAACTTGTTGATGAAATCGAAGATCACGCCGTGCGTCATGCGCGCCCCGAGCACGTTGCCGAACCGGTAAATCCAGCCGCGCAGGCCGTACACGCTGCAGAACGACGAGATGAACGCTTCGCTGCCGATCTTGCCCGCCCCGTAGGTCGAAACCGGAAGCAGCGGGCCGGCCGCCTCGGAAACCGACACGTCGCGGCAGATATCCCCGTACACCGCGCCCGTGGATGAAAAGAGAATGGGCTGGATGCCCAGGACGCGCATTGTTTCGAGCACATGGAATGTCCCCATCGTGCAGTCGCGCAGGTCGCGAACCGGCTGCTCGTGGCTTCCGATGATGTCTGTGTTCGCGGCGAGGTGCCAGACGAGGTCGTGTCCCTTCATTTCGGCCTTCAGCCGCTCCGTGTCCAACACGTCCGCCTGCACGAAACGGAAATTCGGCTTGCCATGATGCGACGCGATGAATTCGGGACGGCCGTTGGAGAGGTTGTCGTAGCACGTCACCTCGTAGCCCTGCGGCAACAGCATGTCGAGCACGTGGCTGCCGATGAACCCGGCGCCCCCGGTCAGGAACACTCGCTTAACAGAATCGCCAAGAAGATGCATCACATCACTTTTCCGGCACAATCCGCCCTGCCTTCAAATCCTCGATCATCGAATCCACCGCGGCGGTCACGGCCTGCGCGGAATTGCGGCGG
>JAKJGV010000064.1:0-6367 GCA_022704185.1 Verrucomicrobiota bacterium | reverse complement strand
CGAGCCGGTACACGGGCACATCCGCCTTCCACCCGCGCGAGCCGCCGGTGAAGTCGTATCGCACGCCGGAAAGCTTCATCCGCTCGCACACGATATCCGCGATCTCGCGCACGGTCAGGTGGTCCGGCGTCCCGACATTGAACACGTCGTAGCCCTCGGACTGGCGCTCCTCCATCAGCGCGAAAGCGGCCAGCACGTCGTCAATGTGGATGTACGGCTTGCTCTGCGTGCCGTCGCCGAAGATCTTGAGGCGCGACGGGGCCTTCGCGAGCCGCCGCAGAAAGTCGTAAGCCACGCCGTGCGTCTGCATCGGCCCCACGACATTGGCGAAGCGGAACACGGTGGCGGTCATGTCGAACATGAAACTGTACGCGCTGATGAGCGACTCGCACGCGAGCTTGCACGCGCCGTATGTCGAAACCGGGATCATGCGGTCGTAGTTCTCCGGGATCGGGACCGGGGGCACTTCGCCGTATACGCCGCTGCCCGAGGTGAAAACGATGCGCGGCACACCCGCCACGCGCATCGCCTCCAGCACGTGGTGCGTCGGCAGCGTTCCGTTCATGAAATCCACGGAAGGCTCCTCTTGCGCCCGGGCGATATCCGAGTTCGCCGCGAAGTGATACACCACGTCGTGACCCGACATCGCCTTCCGCAGCGCCTCCCCGTCCTGCGCGTTGGCCTCGATGATCCGGAGCCGCGGGTTCTTTACGCGCTCGCCGAAATGCCAGCGGCGCCCGGTGCTGAAGTTGTCGAAAACCGTGACCCCGTGGCCGGTCGTGTCGAGCAGCCGGTTGACGAAATGGGACCCGATGAAGCCGGCCCCGCCGGTGACGAAGTAGTTCTTGGTTGCCTGTGTCATCGCGCGTTTTCCAGACCTTGGAAAAAACCGACGCGATTTTTCCAAGGATTGGAAAAATTATCGAGCCTTTTTCCAAACATTGGAAACGCCGCGTCCATTTGCTCCATTCCCGCCCCACGCTCCCGCGCCACCGGAAAGCGGGCTGGTGACCGCTTCTACGCCGCAAAGGCTATCGCGGGAGAAGACGCGACTCCGGCGGACGGCCGTCAGCGTTCCGCGAGGAAGATCACATCCGCGTTCTGCTCGAGCTTTTGCAGGCAGACCTTGTCTTTCGGGTTCCAGATGTCGCGTGCCGCATAGCCGTGCGACGCCATGTAGCCCGCCAGCTCATTCAAAGAAACAGCGCCCTTCCGGTATACCGGCAACAGGATTTCGCAGATGATCGGCGGCCTGCACGCCGTTTTCTCGAAGAAGCCCGACAAGCCCTTGAGCACGGGATACTCGTAGCCTTCGACATCAATCTTGATCAGGGACACGTCTTCGACGCGCATCTCCGCCAGATACGCGTCCAGCCTCCGCGTCCTGACCCGGATCTCCTCGTCCACGTGCTCAAGCACCCCACTCACCATCGAGATCACCGAGTGACGCTCTTCCTTCTGCACGCCGTACCGCTCCTCGCCCTCGCTCTCTCCAAGCGCGAATCCGTTGAAGACGATATTGGTCCCGGGCCTGCTCTCGAGCATCCGAGTGATCGCTCGAATGCTGTTCGGGGACGGATCGAAGCTGTACACCCGGCCACCGGGCCCGACGATATCCGATGCGATCGCGGAAAAATACCCCACGCCCGCGCCCACATCCGCGAACACGCCGCCCGGGCGCAAATATCGTTCAAGGGCGTTCGTGACCTCGACGTCGCAACAGCCGAGGTAAATGGATTTCCACCAATCGTTCCGCGACGGAACCACGTCTATCCTGTAGCCCCGCACGTCAGCCTGGACGATGCCGTCGGGAACGCGAACAAGCCGCAGCCGCAGCTTGCAGAGCAGCTTGCGAACGAAGAGCGCAGGGTTCTGAAGCAGGTGTCGAAGCGAGCGTGAGATGTATTTCAGCATGTCTGGCACCCGGATGAACGCGGGGAAGCCTGCCAATACGCGCGGGAAACTGCAAGACGAACATCGAGATGCTTAGAAGTTCCAGTTCAGCGACGTGGTCGTCAGGAGATCGCTGCGTTTCTTGTCCTCCGCGGGCGAGCTGTCGTACCGGTTCTGGACCACGAACCGCAGACTCAGGTTCGGTTTCAGGATGGTCTCGAGCCCGACCTCGGCATTAAGGAAGAAGACCGCGGAATCCTCGAGATTAGGGATATACTCAAGCGACTCCCAGACCGCGACATTCGGGCCGACGAGCTGCTCGAGATACTGGGCGATACGGCCCGCAACGAACCCCTCGGTTACGCCGCCCTTTTTCTCCTGCACGTAACCCGGTCCGAGTTCCGCGCTCAGGATCGTCCGCTCGGTCCAGATGAAGTGCCGGCCCAACGCGAGGTTCGCCCGCGCGCGGTAGGACAACGCGGCGATCTGGTCGTGAAACACGTGGCCGTCAATGCCGGCATATACGCGCTCGGTCAGGCTGTGCTCGTACTTCGCCTCGCCGAACGCGCTCTCCGCGTCCTTTTGGTCGTCGCTTTCGCCGTAGCGGCCGCCCGCTTTGAGCCAGTAGAAGTTCTTTCCCGCTTCCTTGCGGGCGCTCACGGAGCCGTCATACCGGAGACTGTCGCTGTTGCCTCGCGCGGTGTTGATGCCGAACTCGATCGTCCGCCTCCAACTATCATCCTTCTTCTCCCGCGGCTGCTTGTCGGGCATCTTCAGCACGCGGCTCTTGCCGGTCATGCCGAAACGGCTGGTCTTGACGTCCCTGAACGCGGCGCGCAGTTCCGCGCCGCGAATGGAAGGTTTCTTTTCCTTCGGGGGCTCCACCACCATGGGCGGCACAGCGCTGGTGGAAGGCGAATCGGTTACAGCCGATGTCCCGTTCGTGCTCAGTCCGGCTTCCGGAAGTTCGCCGTCCAACTCGGCCATCGCCTGCGCGGACAAGATCAGGCCCAAACAAAGCGAAAGCAGCAAGGACTTCACGTTACGCGGTACATTCATGATCCAGCAGGCTATGCAAGACCACTCGCGACCGTCAAGCGTTGCCTCGGCCCGCGGGCTCTTCCATTCGCGTGAATTAGCGTCAATTCGCGGTTCAATCTCTTTTCTGAAGATGAATCGGAGGAGGACCGCATATTGGAACCCGTCCGATTCCGTCTTGGCGCGGCGGCGGCTTTCGGGCAGAGTGATCGGCCATGGCAGAAACCCCGAACAGAACGCCGGTGACGCCGGATGCGCCGTTTCTCAGCATCGGCTTCACGTCCCACGCGCTTTGCACGCGTTGCGGGTCGTGCATCGGCGTGTGCCCTTTCGACGCGATCGGGCAGACACCGGATCGTTATCCCGACCTTCGCCCGGACAAGTGCACCGCCTGCGAGCTTTGCGGGGAAGTATGCCCGGGGGCAAAACTCTCCTACGGCGACATGGCCGAACAGGTCTTCGGCAAGCGGTTCCTTGACGAGGGGTTCGACGGCCGTGTGCGCGCGACGTACGTCGGCTACGCCACCGACGAGGGCCTGCGCAACGGCGGCGCAGGCGGCGGCGTGGTCACGGCATTGCTGGCGCACCTGCTCAACAGCGGCGCGGTGGACGGGTGCCTCGTCACCCGGATGAACCCGGAGCAACCCTGGCTGGGCGAATCGTTCATCGCGCGCTCGGTGGAGGACCTTCGCGCGAGCCAGGGCTCGCGCTACCAGATCATCCCGCACAACGCGATCTGGGCCGAGGTGCGCAAGCTGAAAGGCCGCTACGCCCTCGCCGCCCTGCCCTGCCAGGTACATGGCTTCCGGCTGCTCCAGAAGGCCGATCCCGAACTGGCGGAGCGCATCCCGATCATGATCGGCCTGTTCTGCGGAGGTTCGCTCGAGCCCTGGCTGGTCACGGAACTTCTGGAGGCGCGCGGGATCCGGCCGGATGAAATCCGCGACTTCCAGTTCCGCGGCGGCGAGTGGCCCGGCCGCATGCAAGCGATCCTGCGCGACGGCTCGGCGCGTCCGCTGCACTACTCGAATTACAAAGACGGCGCCTACAACTACTTCACGGCGCTCTACATGCCCGAGCGCTGCCAGACCTGCGTGGACGGCTCGAGCGAGTTCTCGGACCTGTCGGTCAGCGATGCGTGGACGCGCAACACATCCGGCGAGTACAAGTTCAAGTCGCATTCCCGCATCCTCGTGCGGACGGACCGTGGCGAAAAGCTTCTGCAGGGCGCGGTCGAAGGCGGCGCGCTGCACGTGACGGACGTCTCGGGCGATGCGAGCTACCGCACGCACAAGATGCAGACGAAGCGCAAGGGGGCCACCGCGCCGCTCCGCGTCGAGCGATGGAAGAAACAGGGCCGCCGCGTGCCGGAATACGACCGCCCGGCGCCGGACGCCTCTTTCCGTGAGCGCTTGAGCGAACGGGTTGTCACGGCGTTGCTGACGATGGGTCGGCGGCGCGGCTTCCGCTATCCGCTGATCGCGTTTCTCACCTCGCGCTGGGCGATTCCGTTGATCCGCCTTCGCCTGTGGTTGAAGAAACGGAAGTACGCGCGACGGGCGTGATGCGCACGGCTTCGACGCGCATATCGTGATTGCGCTCGAAGACGAACACGATGTTCACCGGCAGCGTTTGCTCCTGAACCCACTCCATCCCGGCAGGCTCGCCGGAACGCACCGGAACCCATCCGGCTTCGTCCCGCTCGGACAGGCGCACGTTGAAGCGCCCGAGCTCCGAGCCGGCAGGCGCGTCCGACGCGTGCAGGACTTCGATGCGGTAGGTTCCTTTCGCGAGCGGCAGTTTCGGTCCGTAGAGAACCGCCGCAAGCGGGTCCACGTCGCGCCGGAAGACCACCGCGCGACCGTCCTCTGCGGTGTAGCCCGCGTGAAAGAGGTCCGCGGCCGCGATTTCCACGGGCTTCTCCGGGGCCAGTTGCCAGTCGCCGGCAACGAGGAGGACAAGATCCAAGTCCACTTTTCCGGCAACGGGCTCGATGCGCAACCGGGCCTGATCGTATCGCGCCGGATCGGGGATGGGGACACGCTGCCAAGTCCAATCGTCGTCATCGAGCGAAACGCGCTGCTTGCCGATCTCGTCTTCGCCCCAGAAGGTTTGGGCTTCGACGCGGCCGTGTCCCCGCGAGCGAATCCACCACGCGAGATTCGCCGCGGGCGCGGCACGGGCGGGCTTTGTCTCCACGAACGCATCTTTTGACGCGCCCGAGACGAATCGGAGAAACCCGCCCCCGCCCGCCTCGGGATCCGCCTGCGTTTCGCCGCCTTCCTTCAGGCCGTGCTCCAACTCGAAGCGGCGCGCGGGAAACGCGACCGGCGGCCGGTGCGCGGGAACCTTTTTCGCGACCGGCGGCAGCAAACGGAAGGCGTGTACCGTGTCCGCCTGCACAACCGGTTCGACACGCGGATGCCGGGCGAGGCGCCGCAGCGCGTCGGATACGGGAAACGGGCTGACCTTTTCCGGAAACGCATTCTCGTGGAAGAGCAGGTTGCGGACGCCGATGCTCAGCAGGTAGTCAATCTGCTCGTCGGTCAGATACCCCTGGTTGGCGCTCTCAAGCCGCCGGAACGCCTCTTCGACGTACTCGCGGCTGACCACGGGGCTGTATCCGTTGATCATGCGGATGCCGTACTGCTGCGCGAAATATTCGTAGACCGACGCTTCGGCCGATTCGCCGGGCCAGATCGGAAGCACAAGCGCACGGGGCAGTTGACCTGCGGATTCGTCCTCCCGGGCGACCGCGGCATAGGCGTCCTGTCTGTCCGCGAGCAGGCAGATGGTTGGACGAACCTGTGCCTTGTACTCGGCAAGCACGAGCAGAACGGCAACAAGAACTGCAATCCCGGCGCCTCGACGGCGCAGGGCCGTCGACCGGACAAGGGCATCGAACGACAAGGCGCCGGCCGCCGCGATCAACGTAGGCATCAGGACAAAGATTTTCGCGGGTTGTCGAATCATCGCATACGGCGGGATCAGGGTCCGGACCATGCGCAGCGCTAAACCGTCGAGCGGCCCGCGTCCCCCGAGGGCGAGAAGCATCGCTCCGCCGAACGACACCGCGAGAACGGCCATGGTCCACCGGGGATACCCCGCACGCGGTTCCGATTCCGGGCTGCGGCGAAGAAACAAAGTGACCGCCCCGGCGGCGAGAAGAAGAGGAAGCAAGTATCCTATATATATGTGGCTGTTCACGCCCTCGGCGGCCCACAGCCAGAATCCCTGCCAGCGCGGCGAGAAGATAAGCGCTTCGCGCAGAGCACGGCCGCCCGCCATTTCGGAGGCGGCAATGTGCGCATGGCGCATGCCGCGATAGAGCGCGGCGGCAACCATGAAAGCACCCAACGCCGCGATACCCGGCACGCGCGCGCGCCAGCGCGAACGATCGAACCACGTGCGGCCCGGCGTCTGCATCAGTCCGAGC
>JAKJGV010000063.1 GCA_022704185.1 Verrucomicrobiota bacterium | reverse complement strand
GCGGTGGTGCCGAGGATCGCCGAGAGCACGGTCGCGCCGACCGCCACGAGCAGCGTGTTCCGCAGCGCGTACCAGATATCCTTCTGGTGAAACAGCCGGACATACCACTTGAAGCTGAAGCCCTCCCACGTCCCGCCGAAACGCGAGGCGTTGAAGGAGTTGACGACCAACACAAGGATCGGCAGGTAGAAGAAGATCAGCACCAGGACCGTGATCACCATCGGGAGGCGGCTGTGCTTCATGCGTCCTCCTCGATGATCGGGCCCGCCGCGTCCTTCTTCTTCTGGATGAGCAACACGGCGGCCAGCGGAGCCAGCACGGCCAGCGTCAGGAACGCGGACAGGCCGCTCGCGTGCGGGAGGTTGCGGTCCACGAAGGTGCGCTGGGCGATCTTGTTCCCGATCATCTCGCTGTGCGGGCCGCCCACGATGTCGGGAATGACGTAGGACCCGAGCGCGGGGATGAAAACGACGAGGATCGCGGTGAGCAGGCCCCGGCGGATGCCGGGAAGGAAGATGCTGAAGAACGCACGGAGCTGATGGGCGCCGAGATCGCGGGCGGCCTCGATCAGCCGGAAATCGAACTTCTCCGCCGCGGCGTAGATGGGGAGGATCGCGAAGGGGAGATAAGTGTAGACCAGCACCAGCAGGATGGCCTCCGAATTGTACAGGAGCGACGTGTCGGGCGTTGCCAGCGCCAGCATCACGAGGAGGCGTTTCAGGAGGCCTTCCGGATGCAGCAGAACCTTCCAGGCGAAGATGCGGACCAGGAAACTGGTCCAGAACGGCACTACCACCAGGAGGAGCAGGATCTGCTGCCAGCGGGAACTCACGCGCGCCATGAAATATCCCATGGGCACGGCCAGCACGATGCAGAACACCGTCGTCACCAGGCTGAGCCAGAAGGTGCGCCAGATGATCGCGGGGTAGTTCGGGTTCCCGAGGCTGCGCAGCGTCTGCAGCGTCCAGCCATCCCCGATGCCCCCGTAGGGGTCGGACGGCTTGAACGTGATGATGAAGATGATCAGCGTGGGGATCACAAACAGGACCGTCAGCCACGTGAATGACGGCAGCGTCACCAGCCACTCGTGCAGCTTGCGCTTCCGATTCAGCTTCATGTTACGCGGTTGACCTTGAGCCCCGGAACCCCCCCGCTGCCGGCGGTTGCTTCCGGCGGCAACTGCATGAGGTTCTCGTCCGATTCGCTGTAGCGTTCCAGCATGAAGCCGTCGTCGGCGTGCCACCAGATCCACACATCGTCATTCCACGTGATGGCTTTCTCGTCGAGGCCGAACCGGCTGTGCTGCTGGTAGACGAAGAGGCGATAATCCTGCGCGCGCACGCGGAACTTGGTGCTGGAGCCCAGGTAGATCACGTCCTCCACCCGGGCCGGAACGACATTGTGGAGGTTGTCCTCGAGCGGCTTGTTGCGCGAGATGCGGATCTTCTCGGGACGTATGCTGAGGAACACGTGATTGCCGGTCGTGATCTGCTTGTCGTTGAAGCACACGACATCGGGGAAGCCGTCTATGGAAAGGCGGCTGTAGTCGCCGCCGACCACTTCGGCGACGTGGCCCTCGAGGAAATTCGTGTCGCCGATGAACGCCGCCACGAAGCTGCTGCGGGGGGACTCGTAGATCTGGGCGGGCGTTCCGATCTGCTCCACCCGGCCCTCGTTCATCACCGCGATCCGGTCGCTGAGGCTCATGGCCTCGCCCTGGTCGTGCGTCACGTAGAGGAAGGTGATGCCGACCTCGTCGTGAATCTGGTCGAGCTCGATAAGCATGCGCTGCCGGAGCTTGAGGTCGAGCGCGGCGAGCGGTTCGTCCAGCAGCAGCACTTCCGGCTTGAGGATCAGCGCGCGGGCGATGGCGACGCGCTGTTTCTGTCCGCCGCTCAGCATATCGGGCTTCTTCCGCGCCTGGTCCGAAAGCTGCACCAGCTTCAGCATGCGCTCCACCTCGTCCGCGATCTCCTTCCGCGGTCGCTTCCGGAGCCGGAGGCCGAAGGCGATGTTCTCCCACACGGTCAGGTGCGGGAAGAGCGCGTAGCTCTGGAAGATCGTGTTGACCTTGCGCTGGTTGGGGGGGATCTCGGTGATGTCGCGCCCGTCGAGCCTCACGCGGCCGGTGTCCGGCTCCTCAAAACCGGCGAGGATGCGCAGGAGTGTCGTCTTGCCGCAGCCGCTGGGCCCGAGAAGGGAGAAAAACTCGCCGCGCTTCACGGAAACGGAAACATGATCCACCGCGCGGACTGACCCGTAGTATTTCGATACGTCGTCAAACTCCAAGAACTCGGGCACGCAAGACCTCCCTTTGCCGACAAGCCGATATTATGACAACGGCGCCGGGAAGCAAGCGAGAGGTGTGCCCTGCAAATCACTTTCGCGCGGCGATCGAGTGGGCGCGGACGACGCGGCGGCTGATGGACGGATGGCTGTGCAGCAGCCATTCGATCCAGCGCGGCGGCTCGCGGTCCGAAAGATTCTGATCCGCCAGCTTTTCCAGCGCTCCGACCAGCGGCTCGGGCCCGCCCATGGTCTTCACGGCATAGGCGTCGGCGGCAAACTCGCGGCGGCGGGAATACCCGTTGGAAACGGGCATCGTGACCAGGGAAAAAAGCAGCAGGCAGAACACCAGCAGGGGGAAGGAGGCGATATCGTCCAGGCCCGCGAAACCGAACCGGGCCACCAGGAATCCGAGGACGCGATGCGTGACGAAGAAGCCCGCGGCGGCGATGAGGGAGCCGGACACGATCAGGCGCGCGAGATCGCGGTGCCGGTAGTGGCCGATCTCGTGCGCGAGGATCGCGAGAATCTCCTCCTCGCTGTAGCGTTCCAGCAGCGTGTCGCCCAGGATGATACGGCGCGTGCCGCGTTGCCCGTGGCGGTCTTCTCCTCCAGGCCCCACCGGAAGACGCCGATCACCTGCAGTCCCGCCGACTCCGCGAACGCGCGGACCCGGTCCACGAGCGCGGGGTTCTGCAGCGGCTCGAACTTGTGGAACAGCGGCAGGATCAACACCGGCGCGACGGCGGTGAGTACCACCGCGAACGCCACGTAGAACAGCGTCGCCCATATCCACCAGAGGTTCGGCGCGTAGCGGAGAAAGACATAGATGGCCTCGATGAAGACGACCCCGATCACCAGTTCGATCAGCAACCCCTTCAGGTAGTCCAGGAACCAGCCCTCCAGGCTCTGGCGGGAAAGGCCGTAGCGGTGCTCGAGCACATGATCGGCGTACACGCTGAGCGGAAACATGAAGGCGGCGAACCCGAAAATCGTGATGAAGGCGTAGATCCCGTTGACCAGCAGCCACGCCTCCCCGAAACGCGTGCGGAGCCCGGCCGCGAGTTGCGCGGACGCGCCGCTGAACAGGTAGGCCGCCAGCGCGCCGACGGTGAGCACCAGCCGGATCAGGAACAGGCGGTTGTGCGCGGACTCGTATTCGCGCGCCTGTTGCTCTCGCGGGATGTCGGCGACGGGAGGTGATGAATCCAGGTCCGGCATGACACAAACCTAGAGGTCGTCCGCAACGCCCAGCAGGACCAGCAGTCGGTCCAGGTCGTCGCTGGAGAAGTAATCAATCTCGATGGCGCCCTTGAGTTTCTTGCCGTTGGCCAGCGTGCGGCAGGGCACGATGCGGACGGTCGTTCCGAGATGCTCGTGCAGGCGGTCGGCCAGGTACTGCAGGTGGTTCTCGGGCACATCCGACTTCGCGGCGCGGCGCTTCCGCGGGCTGCGCCGGGCTTTCTCGACGAGCGTCTCCAGGGCGCGTACGGACAAATCTTCCTTCACGCAGCGCGCCGCGAGCAGTTCCTGTTCATGCGGAATGCCCAGCCCGAGCAACACCTTCGCGTGCCCGGCGGAAAGGCGGTTTTCGGCCAGGAGTTGCTTCACGGGATCGGGCAGTTCCAGCAGGCGCAGGGCGTTCGCCACCGTCGCGCGCGCCTTGCCGACCCGCTGCGCGATCTGCTCCTGCGTCATCTCGAACTTGTCCGACAGCGCGCGGTACCCCTCCGCTTCCTCGATCAGGTTCAGGTCCTCGCGCTGAAGATTCTCGATGAGCGCGAGCTCGAGCGCCTCGCGGTCCGGCACGTCCATCACGATCACCGGAACCTGCCTGAGCTCGGCCGCCTGCGCCGCGCGAAGTCGCCGCTCCCCGGCGATCAGCTCGTAACGGTCCTCAACCCGGCGCACGAGCAGCGGCTGGATGACTCCCCGCTCGCGGACAGAACGGGTGAGGTCTTCGAGCGACTCCGCGGAGATGATGTGGCGCGGCTGCCAGGGGCTCTTGTGAACCTGCTCTATCGGAACCTGTTGGACGCCGCCGCCCGCGGGCGCCGCGGGGGGCGCCTCCGTGGGAACATCCTTGATCAGCGCGCCGAGGCCCCGCCCAAGCCCTATGTGTTTTGCCGACATGACAACCTTGAATCTACGGCCCCTCAGGGCACGTGGAGCATCAGGGTAAGGGCTCGATCGTGGCGAATCAACCTCAAAGGAAGCGCCCGGGCGGGTCACCGCCCCTGGTGGACAGAAAAGCCGCGCGGGCTCAGACCTTCCCGGCGCGGATGAGGTTGCGGAAGTACTCGATGGTCAACGACAACCCGTGCTCCAAATCCATCCGCGGCTCCCAGCCGAGCAGGCTCTTCGCCTTCTGGATGTTGGGCTGGCGGATCTTGGGATCGTCCACCGGCAACGGCTTGTGGACGATCTCCGATGAACTGCCGCAGAGCGTCCGGATTTTCTCCGCGAACTGCAGGATGGTCATCTCGCTCGGGTTCCCGATGTTCACCGGTTCGTGGTGGCTGCTGCGGGCGAGAGCATAGATGCCTTCGATCAGGTCCGAAACGTAACAGAAGCTGCGCGTCTGGCGGCCGTCGCCGAACACTGTCATGGGCTCGTTCCGGAGCGCCTGCACGATGAACGCCGGCACGACCCGCCCGTCGTTGGGGCGCATGCGCGGGCCATACGTGTTGAAGATGCGGACGATCCGCGTGTCCACTCCGTGATAGCGGTGATACGCCATCGTCATCGCCTCGGCAAAGCGCTTCGCCTCGTCGTACACGCCGCGCGGCCCGATCGGGTTCACATTCCCCCAGTAGGTTTCCGGCTGGGGATGAACGAGCGGGTCGCCATACACTTCCGACGTCGAGGCGAGCAGGAACCGCGCCTGCTTCGCGCGGGCAAGGCCCAGCGTCTTGTGCGTACCGAGCGCGCCGACCTTCAACGTCTGGATCGGCAGCTCGAGATAGTCTATCGGGCTCGCGGGAGAGGCGAAGTGGAACACGAGGTTCACGGGGCCTTTGACGTCCAGTTCCTGCGTCACATCCTGGCGGATGAACGTGTAGTCCGGATTCTTCTGGAGATGCCCCACGTTGGACATGCTGCCCGTGATGAGGTTGTCCACGCAAACGACCCGGTAGCCCTCCGCGAGCAGGCGGTCGGAAAGATGGGACCCGAGGAAACCGGCGCCGCCGGTCACCACGGCCACGGGCTTGGACGAATGTTCAGACACGGCGATGCCTCCTTGGGATCGAGTCACGTATTGATATGCGATCCCGGCGATTCTGTACAGCGCGTTACTGCACGACGATGTGCGGATAGAAATCCTTCACGAAGGCCTGCAGTTGCTGCTTGTAATCGTCGGAATCCAGCCGCCGCGAGCCCGACACGCCGATATAGGCCCACCGGTGCGACACGTTGTGGAGCACGCGGTCCGTCGCCATCCAGACCATGCGCTGGATGTGGTAGGGCGTTTCCCGGCCCTGCCCGACGAACCAGTACGCGAAGTACGTGGGGATCTCCATCGCGCGGCCGTCCGGCGCGCGGATTTTTCTCATCATCTCGAGCGACATGATTTCGATGGGCGGCCGGTCTTCGAGCGGGACCGGGACGATCACGGAATTCAGGATCGAGTTCCCCTGGCCCACCAGGCAGGCCTGCGGCCGGTGGATGCTCGCGCGTTCTTTGCCGCTCAGCACGATCGTGACATAGAGCACGTTCCCGGAGGTGTGGCGGTACTCCTTCTTGATGATCTCCGTGTCCGGCGGCAACGCGTCCCGCTCGGCCTTCGTCATCGTGTCCAGCGACGCCCCGCACGCCGTGCAGTTCGTCGCGCCCTTGAGGTCCCCCACGCGGAACTCGCGCTGGCAGACCGGATTCTGGCAGAACCGCAGTTCCTGGCCCGCCCATCCTGCCACCCGGTCGGGCAGGTCCATGCGGACGCCCGCGCGGTCCGTGACCGTCACGTCCACGGTGTACGCCAGCGCCAGCGACGTCAGGACGAACAGGGCGATGACTACGAAATAGGGCTTAAGAGTCTTTGTTTCCACTGTCCCATCACCTGTTTGAAGTCCGTGCTCAACAATGCTCCGACCGCCACCATGAGCGTGATGGCCACGGCAAAAACAACGTACCCCGAGTAATCATGGTAGATGCCCACCGCCAGTTCCTGGCCGAACGCCTGGGCCACGAGCGCGATGGTGATGATGCGCGCCATGTTGCCCACGATCGCGAGCGGAATCGAGCAAAGGAAGAGCAGCCATTTCCTCACCAGCGTCGGCTGCGTCAGGTACGCGTACACCGCGGTCAACGCGGTCATGGCCAGCAGCGACCGCAGGCCGCTGCAGGGATCGGCCACGTCGAGGCTGAATCCCCCCGCCGCGAAGGAATGGATCGAGGACCCGGACCGCTCCACGGGAATGCCAAGCCCGTTCAAGATGGCGGTCGCCACCACTGTCGCGAAGATCCGGAGCGGGAACGTGAAGCTGTCGAGGAAGTTCATCGGGATGCAGAACGCGAGATACGCGCACGGGAAGATCAGCACCTTGGCGAGTTCCCAGCCGTAGAAGTAGAAGGGAACGCCCCACATCAGGAGGATGAGTCCGGCGAGAGACAGGCGCGTCTGCTGCGCCTTGGCGCCCAGCCAGTGAAGCAGCAAAGCGAAGATCACCACCGCCAGGCCCGCGCGACTGACCTGTTTCCGGGCCGCCACCAGCTCGCGGCGGCGAAGCCAGATCAGGACCGCGCTGACGGGCGGGATCATCCAGCCGTGCGACATGTCGATCCCGATGTCGGCCCACCTTTCCACCATCCAGAGAATCGCCGACCGCCCGAAGGCGCGGATATCGGTGGTGTTCCCCTGGAAGTGGAAAAGGATGAACCCGAGGCCCACGATCAGCGAGGCCAGGGCGATCCGCGCCACCTCGTCCCGCGTCAGCGAGGCCAGGCGCCAGCGCTCCGCCCACATCACAACCCCTGTTGTTTCCTGACCGTTCATCGTACGTCTTCCGGCGTTTTGCCCTCTACACCATACTTCCCGGGCATCCCGCCGTCAATCGTGCGGCGGTAATGCATGGACCAGCAAACCCGCCAGGTGTTCAATATCCGGCACCTGGTAATCCGCGGTGTTCTGCTTCCTCCCCACGAAAACCGTCGCGCAACAACCGGCCCGCCGGCCCGCCTCGATGTCCCGCTCCGAATCACCCACCATCCAGGACCGCGACAGGTCCAGATCATGCCGTCGCGCGGCCTCCAGCAGCATGCCGGGATTCGGCTTGCGGTCGGGATGCGCGTTGTCCCCGTGGGGGCAGATCAGGATGTCCAGCAGCGCGAGACCCTCCGACGCCAGCCGCTCTCGAAGCCGGTCATGCATCGAGTGAACGTCCTTCAGCGTCATCTTGCCCAGCGCGACCCCGCGCTGATTCGTCACGACCACCGCCGCATAGCCCTTCTCCGAAACAACCCTCAACGCATCCAGGAACCCGGCCTGGATGTGGAAGTCCTCAAGCTTCTCCACGTAAAGGCCTTCGCCCGGGAAGCGGTTTACGATCCCGTCGCGGTCGAAAAACACACACGGCCTCGATTTCTGTTTCGCCTGGTTCACAAAACGCCCGCCTTCTTGCCGGATGCTCAGGGAGGGAACACCTTGATCCGGTAGTATCCCTGCTCGACGTCGTTCGTCAGCAGGAACAGGAGATTACTACCCGAGCCGGAAACGTTCAATCCATATGGCAGCCACGGGCCGGCGCCGGGGAGGAGGTTCGTTCTCCAATACACGTCGTACAAACGGCCGGTGGAGGTTTCGCTCGCCGCGACCGACCACGTGCCCGTCTCCACCAATTCGACGACCGGGAGGAAGTACGACTCGTCGTCCGTGGGATCCGTGTCGGTGTAGTACTCCTGCCACGTGAAATATCCGTCCTCGTCCGGATCGTCCAGCGCCGTCGCGTCATTCGTCGGAAGCGCGTACGAAGCCAGCCACCAGTGCGGAACGCCCTGCGTCGCGAGATTAGCGGCGAACAACGCGTGCAGCGTGCCGTCCGCGACCACGTTGCTCCACGTGAATTGCGCGAACGCAAGGTTGCTGTATCCGGCGACCACGGCGCCGTTGGTCTGCACCTGACCGATGGAATAATACGAGTCCGCCTGGATGCCGAACATCGGCGAGCTGCCGCGCGCGACCAGCACCGTGCCCGCCGGACTGATGCTGCCGTTGGCGCCCGCCGTAACGGTGATCCAGTTCGTCTCCGCAATCTGCAGGAGGACCGGCTCGCTGAGCGTGGATTGATCCAGGTCGCTGAACGCCAGCGCCTGCACGGTGACGCGCCCCAAGCCGTATTCCACCGTATCCACAACAAACGCATACGGCTCCGCATTGGTCGCGCCCGCAAGCTTGCCCTCCGCGTACAGCTGCACGCCGGTTACCGAGCCTCCGGATTCCGCAGCCACCACCCGCACCGTAACCGATTGCCCGAGAAGAAGATACATGTCTGCTGGCGGATTGGTAATGACGCACGTGAGGTCGTGGTTGTTCACCGTGAACCCGCGCGTCAGGCGGCCTTGCGTTCCCACACCCGTTCCCTCGCGGGCGACGGCGAGGAGTTCATGCGGCCCGTCCGGAAGAGACGTCGTATCCATCACGTAGCCGGCCGTCAGGTTGGTTTCGCCGACCGCGACGAAGATCTGCGCGCGGGCCGTCATATCCGACGCGTTGTTGGTGAAAGCAGCGGACTCCGTCCAATTGGTGAGACCGCTGCCGGGCTGCAGTTCCAGGATGACTTCGCCATACAGGGCTCGGCCTTCCACTCCATTTGTGCGCGACACAAGATAGGCTTCGGCGCACGTGAAACTTCCACACGTGACCGCCCATTTCAATTCCGCCCCATCGCTTTGCTGCAGGGCGGGATCGCCGTTGACAACCGGCGGGAGGCGTTCACTCAGAATCTTGTAGCTGGTGTCATTGGTCGTACACGTGAGGCTGTTGGTAACCGGACTGCCGCCCAAGGGCGTGACAATCACTCGCACCACGTCCCCGGAAACAGCCTGGCCCGTGAGAACAACCGGCTTGTACGCGCGCGCCGCGGGCTCGAGAAAGTTCGTGTACACCGTGGCCGCCCGCAGGCGCAGGTCCGCGCCTGCGCCCTGCGTCACGCTCACGAGGCAGACGTTCGTGCCCGAGCCGGCAAGGCCGGCGGTCTTCTGCCGCACTTCCACCCGGTCCCCGGCCGCCACGGCGGTGAACGCGAGCGGCGGATTGGCATTGATTCGATCCGCCACGCCGGACGCCACGTCGTAAACCGTGTCGCCTTGCTTCACGGTGTACGAGCGGTCGGTCCCGTTCAATGTCACGGTCACGACGTTGCCCGTCGCGGGCGCCACGTTCGTGAGCGACGACAGGAACAAGCCGTCCAGGTACAGGTCCAGGGAATCCACGGGCCGCGAGACATCCGCCGCGACGCCGGTCACCTGCACGGTGATAACGCCGGACACCACTTCCGTATTCGTCACGCCAGCCACCGAAACGGCGGAAGGCACCGCGTAGGGGGCGCAAAGAGGATCGCCCACGTGCAGCCCCTGGTAGGGATTCTGCACGGCCATGTAGTAGCTCTCGCCCAGGCTGAACCCGCGGCCGTACCAGAAATGGATGCGCGGCTCCGGGAACTTGTTGGTGAGTGCGTAAGGTTCGTTGACTGTTCCATACGTCCCCACGGCACCTGCTTCGAGCCACCGGAGAATGTTGGTCTGATCGTTCGGCTCAAGGATCCATCCGCCGCCGGAGGTCAGATGCTCCGCGATCGCGCCGGCCGCAAACGTGCTTCCTTGCAGGAACTGCAACTGCAATTCTCTGTCACCGAACATCACCCCCGTTACGTTCGTCATCGGTCCCGTCATAAACCCGTCGCGGTACTCGCGCGACCTGGGCGCACTGAGAAACCGCCCGAGGAAATCCAGGTTGTCGAACTGCCGCCACTGGATGTTTCGCGCGCTGGGCGTGTGATACATGTAAATCGTGCCTGTCGGCTGGGTGTAATCGGCCGCGACCGCCCGGTCCACCAGCGCCTTCGCCTGCGCCGTGTTCGTTCCGGTGATCATGAAGCTGATGTAGTAGCGTCCCGTGCTCGGCGCGGCGGAATTCCGGAAGTGGCGCTCCGCGATGTAATAGTCGCTGTACGTATCCCCCGGCAACGCGGGAAGCTGTGGATAATTCCTGAACCCGTAGAACATCGCCGCGGTGAGCGCGCTCTGGTTGATGCCGTTGGTGATGCGGTACGGGATGTCGCGCGAAAACACGATGACGTCAACCTGGTTGCTCAAGCCCGCCGACGCGATGTAGTCCAGGATCGGATTGCGCACCTCGTTGCTGAAAGCGGTCAGCGTCATGTTGACGCCGGGCTCGGTGGAGATGCGCACGATGTTGCGCTCCGGGATATCCCGTTCCGCCTGGTAATACTTCCCCACCTCCAGCGAGGATTGGCTCTGTTCGTTGACGACAATGAGGACGTTCTGGGGCCCGCCTCCCGCAAGCGCGCGAGACGCGCTCATCGCAGCCGAAATGGCAAGAAAAACCAGCAGGCCTTGACCGTACAGCTTCAACAACCACCCTCCGGGGTTATTATTATTATACACCGGATACGGTCAGCGGGGAAGCGAGCGCTCGTCCAGCCGCCCGTCCACACCCGCGGAAACGCGCAACCCGGAGGCCCCGAGAGGCGCCGCCAGCTGTCCATCCGGCGTCACCGTGTAGCTTTTCCGGGGGAGCGGAGGCGCCGTAAGCAATTCGCGGAAGATCACTTTTCGCTGCCCGCCCGCCAGCAGCCCAAGCCCGCCCTCCGGCCAGGCCCCCTTGTCCGCGGTCAGCACGACCTTTCCGTCCACCAGGCATTCCACCTCGCCGGACGGCCGTCGCCGGACCGTGACCGAGTAGTCCTTTGCGGGCCGGACCGGCGCCCCGCGCGCCACCACATCCTTCAGCTTCCCGTCATCGCATTCCCCCAGCACCCACGCGCTGCGGGCCCCGTCGAACCCGAAATAGGAGAACCGCTTCGCGTTGCGATAGCCGAACACCAGGCCCGCGAGCTGGTCGCGCAGGCTGATCCAATCGGCATGAACGTGGATGATTCCCCGGTACTCAACGACGTCATCGCCTTCGAGCCAGGGCAATGTGTGAACTTCCCACGGGTCGTTCGTGTTGCGGTATTCGATTTGCCCGCCGGCGACGGTCCAGTACGACTGCTTCTTCCGGGCAAACTCCGCATCCGATTCCGCTCCGCGCCAGACCTCCTGCCACCACTGCACCTCGGCATCCCCGCCGGAGGGATCTTCCACCCGCGCGCGCCAGGTGACGCGGCCTTGCTCGTTCGTCGTCCCCTCAACGGCCGCGATGCGCGGCTTGATCGTCCGCTCGCGAATAAACACGGTCACCGGCGCGCTTCGAACCACTTCGCCGTCGGCATACTCGGCCTGCGCCTCGATGCGTACGGGGCCCAGCCCCACCACCGCCGGATCCAGCACCGCCGTGCCGCCCGCGCCCGCAAACGGTCCCGCCACCACGCGCTCGTCGCAGACCAGCAAGGTGCTCACGGATTCTCCCTTCGCCCTCAGGGAAACAAGGTGCGTCTTCTCCGCATCCAGCACCGCGCCGCTCTTCACATCGAGGATCTCAACGCCGCGAGCGCGACGGTTCAAAACGAATCCATGAACGGCATGCGCCTGGAAGCCGACCGGGCCCGGAAGCACGGCCACCACGCGCAGCTCATGGTAGCCGTCGGCCAGGCCGCTTACATCCAGCTCAAGCTCCGCCTTGGCTGTCTTCGAATGACGATTGCCATCGAGATAACAATCGAAAACGGGCGGTTGACGGGCCGGCGCGCCGGACAAGCTGAAGTAAAACCGAACCCGGCTGGTGTCGTTCTTGTCGGG
>JAKJGV010000062.1 GCA_022704185.1 Verrucomicrobiota bacterium | reverse complement strand
GGTGGGATTTGAACCCACGACATCCAGCTCCCAAAGCTGGCGCTCTACCAGGCTGAGCCACGCCCCGATCTGAAGAACAGAAAACCCACCCCATTCTGGGGGCCGTAGCTTCGCCTGGCAAGCCAGGCTTCCTGCTTCGCTCTTCGAGCTTCGCAGGACAAGTCCGCCTCCGCCCTTTGGGCTACGGCGGGACAGGGAGCCACGCCCCGTCAGGCGTTTACCTGCGAGGCGTATCATGTTCCGGAACAACGGGCTGTGCAACTTCTTTCTGTGTCCGGCAGGAGCCCGGAGACCTAAACTTTTGCAGCGTTTTGGCGTTTATTAAGGGCAGGATGAGCAATGGAGTTCAGGCTCGCCGGCTCCCGGCAAAACGACACGTGTTGGAGCGCATTGCGCTTTGGCAACTGGGGTGTGTTTTCGCCATCGTCGCCTGCATCTGGTTCTGCGAAATCTGCGATTTCCAGGCGCTCTTCTTTGGCTCGGAACCCTCGGACATCAACTGGCAGAGCGCGGGGATGATGAGCGTCATGGTGCTCGGCTTCGGCCTTGCAGCCGTGGCCCCGGTGCATATTTACCATCGTCGCAATTTCAGCAAGTCGGTCACCATCTGCTCCTACTGCCGGCGCGTGCAGGTGAAGCCCGAAAGCTGGGATCAGATCGAGATGTTCTTCGCCAACGAAACCCACGCGACCTACAGTCACGGGGTGTGCCCGGATTGCTGCGACAAGGTGATGTCGGCCTACCGCTCAGGCCGCAAGGACGCCGGCGCGCGCGAGCCGTTACCCACCGAAGTGCTGGTTTCTTGAGAAGCCCCTCACCCCAACCCTCTCCCCGAGGAGAGGGAGACGTTTTTAATCCGGCTTCCTCTCCCTTTGGGAGAGGATTGAGGTGAGGGTTGATTCTCGGCATCTTTTACCCTACAGTCCCCCGTTCCAAGAGCGAGGTACGATATGTCGGATGATCGTTTCGGCCGGGTTCTGGTCGGCCATATCGAAGAGGCGCGCAAGGCGTACGACGCATGGGAGAAACAGCCCGTGGATTGGGATCTCTCCAACGGTGAAGCTCTGCCCGTCTCGCGCAAACAGCGAACTCTTGCAGGACCTGTCACCGTCAAGGGGCCGGGAACCTTCTTCGGCCGCAGCGTGCGAACGGTGACGTTCGAGCCGACCGACATGGAGGGCTGGTGGTTCGAGCGGGCGGACCTGGAGGACGCCCTGCCGTTTGCCGTTTCGGCCCGGAACGTGTGGACCACCGGCGACATCGTCAGCAATATCGTGCTTCGCGCGGGCCCGCCGCACAACTACGTTCGCATGGTCGAGCACATGATCGCCCTGAAGATCGGCATGGGGCTGGACAACGTATTGCTGAAAATTGATTCCGGCGATCCGCCGCTGTTCGCGCGCGGGAGCCTGGACCTCGTTGAAGCGCTCGAGTCGGCGGGCGTGCGCGAGACGGATCGCGCGGCCCGTTTCTTCACCGTGAAAGAGCCGGTTACTGCGGTTTCCGCCCACGGCGGGTTTGTCACGCTCCTGCCGTGCGATGCCCGCAAGCCCGCGCTTCGCGTGGATTGCGCGGTGGACTTCAAGACGGCGATCGGGAAGCAGCGCATCCGTTTCCCGGTGAACGCCGGGCATTTCCGGTATGGCGCGGAGGCGCGGACGAATACGTCGGCCGCCAAGATGCTTTACTGCAAGACCATCGGGCGGGTCATCGCCGACATCCGCAATCTCGGATATACGATGGACAACATTCTGGTCGCGGGCCGACACGGTTACTACAACGAGCCGAAGCTGATGCACGACGGCAAGTCGCTCGAGGCCGCATGGCACCGCGCGGCGCTGGACCTGCTGGCGGCCCTAGCGCTGATCGAAGAGGGCCAGTTTGCCGGGGATGTCATCTCGTACAAAGCCGGCCATGGCCTCGATGTGACGCTGATCAAGCGTCTCTATCGGAACAACCTGTTGCGGGAGCTGTAGAGCGGCCTTGATGCCATGCCTCGGCCTTAGGCCGAGCGCTCAACGCGGTGCGGCTGAGGCCGTGCAGATCACGCGCGATACGATACCGACCCGATTTCTGCGTTGTCGCTTGGGGTGCGCCCTGAAGCAGAAGCTGCGCTTCGCTTCAGGGCAGGAACTTGGCTTTCTTCAGTTTCTCTGCCCGCCTTCGCCAAGGCTACGGCGCGGCCTTCGAAACTGGATGGGCTCATGGCAGGAACTTGCCCTTCTTCAGTTTCTCGGGCAGGTATTTTTCGAGGACGAAGTTCAGGCCGTGCTTGGCGAAGGCCTGCTGCTCCACGCGCACGCCGAGCTTTAGCATCAGTTCCAGCGCGGCCTGCCATTCCTTGTGGTGCCGGATGAACGGGTCGTTTTTCAGTGCGTCCTTCGCCCGCTTGATGTCCACATCCTCCAGCGGGTGGGTGGCGTCTTCCAGCTTGTAGTCCTTGATGTCCCAGGGTGTCACGCCGAGGTAGTGCGCCTGCGGGACGCAGAAGTACCGGTTGATGTGCGCGGCCTGGCCCGAGCCGACCTTCAGGGTGCGGTAGATGTTGCAGTAGCCGTAAGGGTCGCCGTCGGTAAACGCCACGACGGGGATCTTCTGGTCGTCCGCCACCCGGCGGATAAACCTTCGACATGCGCGCGTCGGCACGCCGCTCATTGAAACGAGGATGCAGTTCGCCTTGTCGTAATAGCGATGGTGCACAAGACGCTGAAACAGCGAAGCGGTTTCGATGACGAGGATGAACTTGGCCTTGCTCTGGAAACGGAGATGTTCCACGCGCGAAGGGATGCTCCACGCCCCGGTCCCGAGCTTCGTGCAGTCAATCTTGATGTCCTTGCCGGTTGCGGGGTCCATGTCAACGACCACCAGCGGGCCGCACACCTCTCCGCCGCGCTCCTCGGGGATATAGCCGAGCTGTTCGCGGTTGATCGCGAGCATGGCCTCCATATCGTCGAGCAGCGCGTCGCTTTCCGGCTGCTCGTTGAACCGGCATTCGCCCCAGCTCTTGCTGTTGTAGTAGACCTCGCGCTTGCCCGCGATGTCGTCCTTGTCCAGCAGGTCGTTCTTGGTCGTGGCAAGCAATCGCATGGATTGTGCGAACGTCTTGACCGTGTTGTAGGAAAGCGTGCGCGTGGAGGTCTTGTTGAGGATCTCGAAATGGCCGCGCTTGAGGTCATACTTCACGTTGGCCAGCGACCGGATGGGAAAACGCATCGAGGGTTTCCGGTTTTTCTTGACGATGTCGGAATGCACCTCGCCCGCCACGCCGACGATCTTCTGCGCGGCGGATTTCTTGGAAACGGTTTCGGGGCCGGAACCGGCAACGCTCTTCTTGCTCATGATGAATCCTTTCGAAACGTGAAACTGGAAACTTGCCAGATTGGCGCGCGGGCCTATGGCAAGTGTCGAGTTTCAAGTTTCACTCACACATCCAAATGCGTCTTCTCCAGCATGGTGCTCAGTTTCCTGACGATCGTTTTCTCCTGCCGGTCGTCGAGATCGAGGATCTGCTTCAGCCCGAGCGCGAGGTGCGGGATGTAGAGTTCGATGTAGTTGCGCTTGCGCGCGGCTTCCGCCTCGCGCCGCCGCCGGCTGAGATAGACGGAAAGCTGGCGTCCGCATTCCTGCAGGCCGTAAACCATCTCCTTGATGATCTCGGGGTAGTGCGCGATCGCCTCCTTGCTCTCGCTCGTGAACGGGACCCAGACGCTGGCCATGTGCACGAGGATGACCATGGGGCCGATGGGCAGTCCGCCCCGCGGCTGGTTGAGGCCGTACGCCTTCCAGTTGACGCCCGTGACGGCTTCGCTCACCGCGCACGCGCCCGCCTGGTAGAGCAGGGGGACGCGGTTGGCGAACCGCATCACGCGGACGGGATCCTCGGCGCCGATCTCCTGTTTCGGATCGGGTTTCGCGTACGCGATCCCGACCTCGATCTGGAACGGATTGCCGCGGTAGACCTCGGGGTCGCGCGTCACGGCCGTGTAAAAGTCGGCCTCGATCTCCTTTTTCAGCCCGGCGACGATGGCCGTCTCGCCGATAGGGGCGAGGCAGTCGGTCGGCGGCCGCATGAGCTTGGTTTCCTGGATCGCCTTGAAAAGCGCTTCGCTCTCCTGGTGCGCGATCCGCGTCGGGTTCGCCTTCGGGTTCAGTTTTGCCCGGCCGCAGATCTCCGAGGCGGACTTGTCGCTCACGCGGGAGAAGTCGGTGGACAACGCGCCGCGGAGCGTCCGAGAGGTCGAATCCTTGAGCATCTGCATGAGGACGCCGAGCTCGACGCCGTGCGGGTGCGGCTTGATCTCGGCTGGAGGCGGCGGGAGCTTGGTGACGGCGCGGGAGTAGGAAACTTGAAACTTGAAACTCGAAACTGGATCGCCGTTCGAGCCGGCTCCCGGTTTCCCGCCCTCCTTCGGCTTCAGCGCAAGGCTGTAGTGCAGCTGCAGGTGCGGGTTCACGATCGCGCATTGCTTGATGTATTCGTCCACCGAGAGGCGGCCGCGGACATAGGCGGCTTCCATTTCGATGGAGACGCAGGTCCCGTGCTTGTGCTCGATCGGCTTGCCCGGCTTGCCGTCCTCGCGCGTGGGATGAAACGTGGGGATCCAATCCACCTCCTCGTCCACGAGGATCGTCGGCTTGTTCGCGCGGGTGTCGATCTGCACCTCCATCCGGTGGGCTTTCTTGTTGCCCTTGGTCTTGGAGAAAATGCGGGTGGATGTGCCGGTGGTGAGCTGCCCGTACATGCCGGCGGCGCTGATGCCGATGCCCTGCTGCCCGCGCGACATGCGGAGCCGGTGGAACTTGGAGCCGTAGAGCAGCTTGGCGAAGATCTTGGGAATCTGCTGGCGGACGATGCCGGGCCCGTTATCCGTGATGCTCACGCGGAACCGGTCCTCGGCGGTCTGCTGGATGGTCACGCCGATCTCCGGAAGGATGCCCGCTTCCTCGCACGCGTCGAGGGAATTGTCCACCGCCTCCTTCACCGTGGTGAGAAGCGCCTTGCGGGGGCTGTCGAATCCCAGCAGGTGGCGGTTCTTCAGGAAGAACTCCGACACCGAAATCTCGCGCTGCTTCAGCGCCATGCTTTCAGCTGTTTCCGCCGCCGCGACCTTCTTCGAATTCCTGGCCATGGTGCTCCTTGAAAATGAAGGACCAACTTACCCACAGACGGCATGCGGGGCAACGGGAAAGAGAACGCTTCTACCGTCCTGCCTGCCGGTCGAGTTCGGCTTCGATGCGCGAGCGGACGAGGCGCACCTTCAGGTCGGCATCGAACCGGCCGAGGGTGCTCCTGTACGCGCCCGCGGCGTCCTCGATTCGGCCGCCGGCCAGCAGCGTCTCGCACAGCAGAATACCGGCATCCTGCGCGTCGAATTCGCGCCCCGGCAGCTGCCGGTACAATTGTGCTGCCGCGTGCAGGTGGGCGGCGGCCGCGTCGTACATGCCGAGATCGTATTTCAGCTCGCCGATCCAGCGGTGAAGGTCCGGGTCCCGCGCAAACGATTCGTCGGACAACGTTTCCTCGAGCATGTCCAGCGCCGCCCAGGCGCCTGCATCCGAGAGAAACGTGCGCGTGGAAATGTAATCCTCGAACTTCATCCGGCAGGCGAGCTTCCGGGCCCTGGCGTCGTTGGCCGCGTGGACGACCGGGATGGTCTGGGCGTGAGTGGTGGGCATGGCGAGGGCCATCGCGATCAGCGCATCGGAGTCCTTCGGGAACCGGTCTGCCCACTCGATGGCCCAGGCGCGCGGCGCGTTGTGGAGCACCCAGCCCGACTCCAGGTAGAACCGATGGCATTCGCGAAGCTCGGCGGCGGTCGGGATGTGTTGCTTGAGGTACTCGTGCACCCACAGCGGCGAGTTCGACGGCGACTGATTCCGCACATCAATCCACTTCGCGCCGCCCGCGCTGGACCCGATGAAGAAGCCGCGCGGGGCGACGTATTCGAGGATCGGGAAGAAGTCGGAGTGATGGACTCCGAACCACGAGACGTGGGACGGCTGCCGTGCGCGATCCGCCATCTGGAGGCTCAGAAGGGTGAGCATCCGCGAGAGCTGTACGGTATTGACATCCTGCTGCACCTCCGGGGCCGAGAGCCGGCGCTCCATGCGCGCGAAGTCCGGGGCGTACGGGGAGACCGATCCGACGAGGACGGTGTCCGACCGGGTCGGGTTCCAGAGCGTGTAGAACGGGAACACGCTGGAAAACGTCTCCAGCATCATGAAGAAGGTTGTGTCCTCGAGCTCGTAGGCCTGGATCCACTGCACGAAGAACCCGCCCTTCGCCAGGTGGTCGCGGCAGGTCTCGAAGTACTCCCTCGAGAAGACCCCGGCGATCCCCGCGATCCATGGATTAGTCGGCTCGCTGATGATCACGTCGTAACGGTCGTCGGTGACCTGGAGAAACGTCTTGGCATCCTCCCAGTGCACCCGCACGCGAGGGTCCTCCCAGTAGCGGCCGTTCACTTCCTCGAACAGCCGGCTCGCGTCAATGATGTCGCGGGACAGCTCGACCACGTCCACGTGGCGCGCGCCGCCGTAGGCGAGCACGGAGCCGATGGTGGCGCCGCTGCCGATGCCCACGATGAAGACCTTCTGCGGATCGGGGTGGATCAGCATCGGGAGATGCGCCAGCAGCTTCTGCGTAGGCATATCGGTCCGGGTGGTGGCGTCGGCCTTGCCGTTGACGACCAGGAGGCGTTCCGGGTCCTTCTTCTGCACGTCTTCGACGGAGATCGTGGCGTCAATGCCGTCGCGGTAGAACACGGTGTTGTGCTTCGCGATGGCCTCGAGCAGTTCGCCGTAGCCCGGGATGCGCTCGCGCGTGCGGTAGACGCCGGCGGTCAGCACCTGCCTGTTCCACGACTGCATGCCCACGCTGTACCAGCCCCAGACGACCAGTGTCGCGAGAACCGCGATGCCCAGCGACCGGAGGCGCCACCGCCGCTCCCGCTCCGTGGTCAGCACGACGAGCGCGAGGATCCCGTTCAGCGCGACCGCCAGTTCGAGCGTGCCTTTGATGCCCAGCAGCGGAAGGCCGGCGAACCCCGCGCCCACCGATCCGATGAGCGTGCCGAGCGTGTTGATCGCGTACACGTAGCCGACGCGATGTCCGAGCCGCCGGATGTCGAGGGTGATCACCTTGATCGCCGCGGGCAGCGTGATGCCCTGCAGGATGGTCGGGATGAACATGACCAGCGCGCACATGATGAACGTGCAGAACTGGTAGAGCCCGAACGTGGCCGGCTCGCGCGCGAGCGACGAAGCGAGCTGGTTGAACCAGTAGGGAAGCTTGACGTAGAACGGAAGCATGAGCAGGACGGTCAGCCCGACAGCCGCTTCGCTCAGGCCGAAGATGACGGTGTAGCCGGTTTGTTTACGGCGAAGCGAAAGCAGGAAACTGCCGATGCTCAGCCCGAGAATGAACGTCGCGAGCATCAGGGAGAAGGAATAGGTGGACGAGCCGAGCACGAGCGTGAGCAGGCGGATCCACGCCACTTCGTACATCATGGACACGCCGCCGGAGACGCTGACGCTGACCAGGATCGCGGCGACGGCCCAGCGGGGCAGGGGTGTCTCGGCGTGTATCCGCGCCTCAACCCGGGCAGCCTCGACGAAATACCGCTCATCCTGCCGCTCGCGCGTGAGCACGGCCAGCGCGACGAGGCCGACGGCGAGGTTGATCGCGCCGCCCGCGACCATGGAGAACTGCAGTCCGTAGGTCTGGATGAGATAGAACCCGGCGAGCAGGCAGCCGAACACCGCGCCGAAGCTGTTGAGAAAATACAGGCGGGAGATCTTCGGGCCGACGCCGCTCATCGTGCGGATCATGTGCCGGCCCAGCGCCGGCAGCGTGCCGCCCATCAGGAAGGTGGGAAGGAGGATCGTCAGCACGCAGGCGAGGATCTTGCCGGCGACGAGCCCGCCGGGCGTGATCCCGCTGAGGCGCGCTGTGAGGATGAAGGCCCACCGGCCGAAATCGAAAATCCGGTCGAAGACCAGCGCGTACACGCCGATCCCGAATTGCAGGAAGGCAAACATGCGCAGGGGGCTGCGGACGCGGTCCGCCCTTCGTCCGAGCACCTCGCTGCCGAGCGCGAGGCCTCCCATGAATGTCGCGAGCACGATGACCTGCGCCATGCCGGTGCTGCCGACATAGAGCGCCAGGTACTTCGCCCACAGCACCTCGTAGATGAGTCCGGCTACGCCGGAGAGAAAGAAGCAGATGTAGAGCGCCGTCGCTCGCAGGGGTGTCAGCTCCCTCATTCCGCCGGGTCCGATCGCGTCTGGCATGGTGCACTCTCCTCGTGAAGAGCGGAAAACAACGATATCCGCATTTAGCACAGAAGGGGGCGCGGGGCCAGAATAATGGTTGATGCTTGTTGCGGAATGGATAATGGTTACGGAAAGATCTCATCAAGGGAGGCGAATCATGGTAACCGCTTTGGTGCTGCTCAGCGTCGAGCGAAACAAGGTCAACGAAGTCGCCGGGAAACTGGCGGAAATGGCCGGCATCTCCGAGGTCTACTCCGTGGCCGGCGAGTTCGATCTCGTGGCGATCATCCGGGTGAAGGAGAACGAGGCGCTCGCGGAGATGGTGACGAATCAACTGCTGAAAGTCGGGGGCATCACGCGATCCCAGACGCTCATCGCTTTCCGCGTGTACTCGCGCCACGACCTCGAATCCATGTTCTCGATCGGGGAGAAGTGAAGGGTTAGAGGGATTGGTTGATTGGGGATTGGGCGTTCTTCAACGGCTCCTGCTTGCGCTCTTTCCCGGCGGATGGATATTCTTCATCCGTGCCGTCCTGGATCAATCCGCAGTCCGACCTTTGGGGAGCAACATCGGCGGTTCGTCGAGAATGGTCATGATGGGGCTCGCGCAATACACGCGGTCCCGTTTTGCGTTTCCGGCCTGATGGAGAATGTCGAGCTTCTGCAGTTTATCAATGGCTCGCTGAGCTGTCGTGAAGGCGACCCCAAGACGCTCGGAAGCTTTATTGGTGGTCCAATAAGGATTCTCGGCAAGAAGATCAACCAAGGCCATTGCCGTTTTTGACCGGGCCTCCGTCAGCATTCGCCGCCACTGTTCCACCAGCGCGTTGATGCGCCGAGCCCGGCTCAGCGCATCTTCGGACATGCGCGCGATGCCGTTGAGGAAGTATTCCGCCCAGCTCTCCCATGCCGCGTGTTTGGATACAGCTTGAAGCCTGTCATAGTACTCTTGCCGGGTTGCATCGAAGAACGCGCTCAGATAGAGCAGCGGCGTCGGCAGGATATCCCGCTCAACAAGGAAGAGCGTGATCATTGCTCTTCCAACTCTGCCGTTGCCATCCAGGAACGGATGGATGGCCTCAAACTGGTAGTGCATCAAGGCGGCTTGGATCAAGGGGGGGAGCTCGCGTGCGTGCAGGAAGTTCTCCCACTTGCCAAGGCAGCCCATAAGGTGATCCGGCGGAGGGGGAATGTATGAGGCGTTCTGCAACGTGCAGCCCGCTGTGCCGATCCAGTTCTGGCTCCGACGGAACTCGCCGGGGGTGGCATGTTCACCCCGGACTCCATGCATCAGGTTCTTGTGAACTTCAGTCACCAACCGCAAAGACAAGGGCAGGGATCCGAGACGCTTGATCCCGTGCTCCAACGCCGCCACGTAGTTGCCGACTTCCTTCAAGTCGTCCGGACTGCGGGCAACCGTTGCCCCGGCATCCGCTGCAAGCAGTTCGCCCAGCGTGGCCTGAGTCCCTTCAATACGGCTGGAGAGCACCGCCTCTCGTTTCAGGAACGGGCGCATGAGCAGGTGCGGATTGGGCAGCCGATGCCCTTCGGCGGCCAGCTGTCCGATGAAACGATCTGCGTCTGACAGCGATCTCAACAGGGATGGCGTGAAGTGCAGTTTCGGCGGGAGCGGTTCGGGGATGAATGCCCGGTATCCGCCGCTACATCGAACAAGCCTGCCTGAAACACGCCTTTTCATCATGCTTGAACGTACCCAGGGGAACGAAAATAAGCAAGGTCGTTATTTTCGATTTGTTTATATATCGCTAATAGCGTGCCGCGCTATTAGCGATTCGCTGTGAGCTCGCTCCGGCGGCAGGGCCTGCCGCCCTCCAGGTGAAAGAAAGGCATACCGTCTTGTCCCGTCACGCATTGTGCCGGATGTGCATGACGTCGCCATCCTGGACCTCGTAGGTTTTGCCTTCGAGGCGGAGGGTGGCGTTTTTCTGGCAGGCTGCCCACGACTGGGTCTTGAGCAGCTCCTCGTTTCGCACGACTTCGGCGCGGATGAAGCCGCGTTCGAGGTCGGTATGAATCTTGCCCGCGGCGTGCAGCGCCTGTGTGCCGCGCCGGATCGTCCACGCGCGCACCTCGTCCTCGCCGACGGTGAAGAAGCTGATCAGGTCGAGCAATCGGTAGGCCATCTGAATGAAGCGCACGCGCGCGGGCTCGTTGAGGCCGTAGTCCTTTAAAAACTCGGACTGCGCCTCGGGGTCGAGCTGTGCCATCTCCGCTTCCAGGCTCGCGCAGAAAACGATCGGTTCCATGTTCAGCTTCGCGCACGCGGCGCGCAACTTGTCGAGCCCCTTGCCGTCGAGGCGCTCTTCCGAAACGTTCGCGATGACCATGACCGGCTTCGCCGAGAGCAGTTGGAGGCTGCGCGTCGCCTTTTCCTCTTCGGGCGAAAGGGCGGTCAGTGTGCGCAGCGGGAGTTCCTTCTCCATGTGCGCGCGGCATTTCTCGAGCGCGGACGCCTCCATTTCGTTTATCTTGAGCCCGCGCCCTTTCTCGTGGGCAATCTTCTCCAGGCGCTTTTCCGTGCGCTCGAGGTCGGTGACGACGAGCTCCAGCAGCACGGACTCCAACTGGTCAGCCGGATCCACCGGCTTGCCGCGATAGTCCATCTCGCCGAAAGCCTGGGCGACGATGACGAACGCGTCGGCGTCGCCGAGGAACGTGGTGAGCTGGCTGAGCGCGCCCTTGCCGTCGGGCGTGGGGGGCATCGCGACGTCCACGAACGTCACCTCGGCCGGAGTGTACTTCGCGGGCTTGTACATATCGCGCAGCGCGGCGAGGCGTGCGTCCGGCACTTTCACCGTGCCGAGATGGTGCTGGCCCTTGGTGAAAGAGCTCTGGCCTTCCGGCGTCAAGGTCAGGGCATTGAACACCGTGGATTTGCCGCTGCGCGGCGCGCCGATCAAAAAAAGCTGTAATGCAGGCACTTCTTACCTCTTCTACAATGGTGCTGATTCCTGGTTGCGTTCTCCAAAACTTTGCGACTTTGCGTTAGAAATCGGCGCAGGGAAAGAAGATATTGAGCGAAAGCCATGCCCGGACTCTACATCCATGTCCCGTTTTGCGTGCGGAAGTGCAGGTACTGCGACTTCTACTCCGTGCCGTCCCGGCAGGATTTGCAGGACTCGTATCTGGATGCACTCGAACTCGAGCTGTCGCGGCTTCCGAGGGATTTCAAGCCGGACACCGTTTTCGTGGGCGGCGGCACGCCGACGGTGCTGGATGCCGTCCGCCTGGGACGGTTGCTGGAACTGATCGGCCGCGCGGCGGCGCCGGCGGAGTGGACGGTCGAGGCGAACCCGGGCACGCTGGATCGCGACAAGGCGGTGTTGCTGAAGCGCGCGGGCGTGAATCGCGTCTCACTCGGCATTCAGTCCTTCGATCCGGCGAACCTGTCGTTGCTCGGACGCATTCACACGGCGGAGCAGGCGGTTGCGGCTTTCGCGCTGCTGCGTGAGACGGGATTCGAGAACATCAGCGTGGACCTGATGTACGCCATTCCGGGGGTGGTGCGCGGCGTGCTGGAACGCGACCTCCGGCACGTGACGGAGCTCAAGCCGGAGCATGTGGCGTGCTATGCGCTGATTTTCGAGGAAGGCACGGAACTGACGCGCTTGCGAGACGCGGGCGAGATCCGCGAAGTGGGCGACGACGAACAGTTGTCGCGGTATCGCCTGGTCCGCCACTCGCTGGGCGATGCGGGATTGCGCCATTATGAAATCTCCAACTTCGCGCGAAAGGGGTTCGAGTGCCGGCACAACCTCCTCTACTGGAGCGGCGGCGAGTACATCGGCTGCGGCCCGGCGGCGCATTCGCACCGGGGCGGGGTTCGCTGGGCCAACGTGCGCGATGTGCGGAGATACTGCGAAGCGCTGGGGGCCGGGAAACCGGCGCGCGACTTCGAGGAGAAGCTGGAGCCCGAGGCCAAGGCGCGCGAGACGCTGGTGATGAGCCTGCGCCGGCTCGACGGGGTGTCGCGCGACGAGTTTCGCGCGCGGACAGGATTCGATTACCGCGCATTGCGCGGCAGGGAGATCGGGAAGCTCGTCGCGCTGGGCATGCTCGAGGACGACGGGACGCGCCTGCGCCTGACGGAGAA
>JAKJGV010000061.1 GCA_022704185.1 Verrucomicrobiota bacterium | reverse complement strand
CCGCCTCGGGCTCGTTGTTCACGACCTGCGCAGCTCAGGCCGCTCATACCCGCTGGCCAAGGTGGCGCATGGATTTCTTTCGAATCCCGCGCATTACATGGTGAAGATCGAGGCTATGTCCCCGCGCGAAGGCGGCGAGCCGTTGATCCTGTTCCAGTGCAAGGCTTGCGGGGTGCTCTCCACGGACGAGCCCGCTGCCCTCGCGCACGCGACGTCGGCCCATCTCGAAACGCAGTTCACGCGGGAAGACCGCGAGGTCGAGCCGCCATCCGGAAACTTCATCTGCATTGCACGGTGCCGGCTGAGCGGCGAACTGCTCGGGCCCCCGAATTATCACGGGTACAACGAGCGGCTGCTCGATCTGCACCGCATGCGTTTCGCGCACATGCCGCTGGATGAGTACAGGAAGCAGATTGAGACCCTGCGCGATCCGGAGTTGATCGAGCGGTGGAAACAAGGGCTTCGACGCGTCACGGTTTACCGCGCGCGCGAGAACGAGTCCGTGGAGCTTTCGCGCCGCGATGCGGATAAGATATTCATGGAGCGGTTTGCCGCGTCATTTGTTTCGCGCGTGAAGCGCGCCGTGATCTCGCCGGAAACGGCCGCGAAGCTGGAGGATCCGGCGTTGCGGAATGCGGTGCGCGACGCGTGGACCCGGGAAAGCCACCGTCCATTCACGCTGATGCTGGCCTTGCGGCCGGCTTTTCACCACATGCGCCTGCATCTGTTCAAGACGCGCGGCGGCGCGACCTTTGTGAGCGCGATTCCCCCGCACCCCCTGGAGTCGGCCCACGCGGTCCGGCCGATCGCCGAGGTCCTCGATTTCGTGCGGGAACACCCGGGCTGCACGCGGCAGCGCCTTGTCGAGACTCTTCGTCCCGGCTCGTCGGCCGATTCCCAGGCCGTATCCGAGGTCATCAGCCCTCTGCGCTGGCTCATCGAAAAAGGCCACGTGATCGAGTTCTTCGACGGCACGCTTTCCGTTCCTTCCGCGGGCGTTTCGAAACGCCAGGGCTGAACATTCCGGGCCTGCATGGGTAGTGTGTGACATTCGAATGGGATCGCTTCCATCGGTGAGGACATGAAGGTCAACAAAGCCGCCCGGGTTCTTGAGGAAAACGTCGAGTTGGATCGCTATGAGGCGAAGTATATCGTGCATCCCTCGCTGGTCCCCGAAATCCGGGAATTCTTAAAGGCCTTCTGCGTGAGCGATCCGAACGCGGAGGGCGATCCGCCGGAGTATGTCATCACCACGCTGCAGCTCGATTCGGAGACCCTCGCATTGCACTACGCGCGGGAGCGTGAATCGGCCAACCGATTCAAGCTGCGTTGCCGGACGTACGGGACCGACGGCACGGCGCCGGTTTTCATCGAGGTGAAACGCAAGATCAAGGGCGTGGTTGTTAAGAGTCGCGTGATGATCCCGCGCGCATGTTGGGGGCCGGAGCTCTTCTCCGGCAAGCCGCCGGATGTTCCTTTCCGGAACCGGCACGAGCGCGTCAACTTCGGCGAGTTTCGCCGGCTGATGCAAGCCCTGGACGCGCGTCCGGTGATGAACATCCGCTACCATCGCGAATCGTATCTCGGTGCGCAGGACGACTACGCGCGCGTCACGCTGGACCGGCGAATGTGCTACTGTCCCGCGCGCGGCTGGGAGTTGCCGCCCATGGGCGTGCGCTGGCGGTGCATGGACAGCGCCACGGCGTTCAACCGCCCGTATTCGGCCGTGATCCTCGAGCTGAAGACCTACCGGGATGCGCCAAGCTGGATGTCCCGCCTGACGGAGCGTTTTAGCTTGGAGCGCGTCGGCTTCTGCAAGTACTCTACCGCGATGCGGTTGGAGTCGCTCTTTCAGGGGGCGATGTATTCGGAAGGTTCAGAGAACTGCACGTACTCCGTCACGGGAGTTTGACCGCAATGAGAGATATCGAGTTTATCTTCGGGCCCGCGCGGATCCTGGGAATTGAACAGCTCCTTGCGGCGGTGCTGGTCAGCTTCGTTCTCTCCATGGTGATCGCCGCGGTCTACCGGTGGACCTACCAGGGCCTTTCCTATTCGCGCTCTTTCGTGCACACCCAGGTCCTGGCGTCGATCGTCACCTGTACCCTGATCATGGCCATCGGCAACAATCTCGCGCGCGGCCTGGGCATCCTCGGCACGCTGGCGATCATCCGTTTCCGCACCCCGATCCGCGATCCGCGCGACATCATCTTCCTCTTCGCGTGTCTGGCGGTCGGGATCGCCAGCGGCGCGGCGGTGTTCTCGGTTGCGATCGTGGGCACGCTGGCCTTCTGCGCGGCCGCGCTGTTCCTGCACTGGTCTCCGTTCGCCTCGCTGCGGGTGTACGAGGGCCTGTTGCGATTCTCCCTGCCGCCCGGCTCCTGGTCGCGCGAAAAAGTGCGCGAGGCGTTGAGCAAGTACTGCAGCACGGCGGTCCTGGTGGCCATGCGCGAAGCGATGCAGGGCGAAGCCATCGAGTTTTCCTATCAGGTGCGGTTGATTGATCCCACGTTTCACGCCGATCTGCTCGACGAGCTCCGAAGCATCGAGGATATCGCGGACGTGAATCTGTTGATGCATCGTGCCACCGTGGAGATTTGATGAGCAAGCGAGTGTACATTCCCGAGAGGCTGCGGCATCCGCAGTTCCTCTGGTGGGGCCGGTTGAAGGCGGGCTGGCCCCTGTTGATCTGGGTGATCGCGCTGCTTGCCGCGGCCTTCTTCTATTCCGAGAGCCTGAGCACGGTCAGTTTCGAGGGCGAGGTGGAGGCCCCGCGCGAATTGGCCGCGCCGGTTGCGGACGGCCACCTGCTGAGCGTCCTGGTGAGGCCGGGCGATCGCGTGGCGAAGGGGCAGACGCTGGCGTTGTTCGACTCCCTGATCACCGATGCGGAACTGGCCCTGGAGCAGGTGCAGGCGGAGCGGCAGTTCGGGCTTGCGATCTTTGATGCCGAAGGCCGGCTGGCCGAGATGAAGCTGCAGCAGGCCGGCGACGCGAAGCGCCTGGAGGTGTTCAAGGCCGAGGTCGGCCGGATGGAGAAGCTCGTGAACGCGGGCCTCGGTGAGCTGGCGAATCTCGGCTACTTCCGGGCCGAGGCGGCCGCGCTCGAAAAAGAGGTCGAGCTCTATCCGGCGGTTATACGCGACTACGAGCGCGAGGTCGAACGAACCCGCGAGAGCCTGAAGCGGGTGCGCAAGATGTTCCCGAAGAACGGCGATGCGAAGGCGCCCGACGCGGAGGGGGCGCGCGGAGACAACCTGCTCGCCGCGTTTCACGAAATGAATACGCTGCGGGCGCGGGGCGCGGGCGTCGTGTCGCGCGTGCTGCACCGTCCGGGCAACGTGGTGCTCGCGGGAGATCCGGTCGTCAGCGTGTTGCTCGACGCGCCGCCGAGGGTGACGGCGCTCCTGCCGGAGAGACTCACGCACGAAGTGGAAGTGGGGTCCTCTGTTTACGTGTTGAGGCGCGGCGAATCGAGCCGGTCCAGCGTGGTCCGTGGCGTCGTGGAATCCATGAGCCCCGACATCATGACCGTCGCGGTCGAAGTGACGCCCTCGCAGTCCGGGTTTCCCCTGCCGATCGATCCGAACCGGCCGCAGCCGCGCTTCGCGCGCGGAAGACAGCTCACGATCGCGCTCGCCGGCTCGTCGGATCTCATTCCGGGCGAAACGGTTGTTGTGCACAGCGAGAAGAAGGGATTGCCCCGGTTTCTCCGGATCCTTCAGCAGATCATCTGGAAGGACAAGCTGACTCCCCGGGCGTAAGGGCGGTCACTCGGTCTTCTTTGAGGTCAGCCCGCTTTTCATGAACTCCGTGATGTAGCCCCCGGTGAGCTGGTCCAGCAGGAACGCGCCCCGCATTTTGCGGACCCGCGTGGGCACGGAATCCTTGTAGGCGTCTGTTTCCAGCAGCATGAGGGCCTCCACGAGGTCGAAATACACTTCCGACACGCGCGTGCTGAGCTCCATCCTGAACGTGGCCGCGTCGGCATCGGCGCGCGCCGCCGTGGCCTCGCTGGGGTGGAACACGAGTTGCGCGAGATCCCAGGTGAGGAAGAGGCCGAACTCGTTCATCCACCGGGTGTCTTCGCTGGTCACGTAGCTGTCCGGCCCGCGATAGGTGGTGGACTGGAAGCTCGAACGGCGTTCCCCGGATGAGGTGGACCGCGAGTTCGCGATCTCCTCGCCGCTGACGCCCGTGGCCGTGAGCGAGTTCCTGCGTTCGACGAGTTGGCCGCCCGCATCGTAGATCAGCTCCTGGCCGGCTTCGGCTTCGGTTTCGAACGATTGGGAAACCTCGCGCTGATTCTCCGATCCGCTTTCCGTGATGGTCTCGGAACCCCGGGTTGTTTCCGTCCGGTCGATCACTTCGTACTCGCGGTAAAACGCTTCGGACGTATTCCAGTAAAGCTGGAGTCGCGGGACCAGTGCGGAGCGGCGCATGCGCTTCACCCAGTCCTGTTGTTCCTTCACCGTCTTGGGCAGATTGGCGACAGCCATGGCGATGACATCTTCCGCGGGTGCGAGATTTTCGAGGGTGAGTTCATCGTACGGCGTGGTGGCCGGGGCGGCCATGGTGGACAGGGCGGTCAGGGCCGCGGCAACGCCCGATAAGACGGCGAACAGCCTCGTTCGGGGGATGCAACGGACTGGCTCGCGCGGCAAGGTTAATGTCCTCATGGCGCGATATTTGTAGACGAAACGCGCGCGTCTGTCGAGTCCGACTTGCCTCGGAATTCTTGCGATTTTCAGCATGTTCGGCCTGTTGGGCACGGTCCCCGCTGTTTACGGCAGCCTCCGCGGGCGGTATGATGTTGCGTGTAGAGCGGGAGTCACGCAAGCGCTTGTTATGCCGGATGCCGCGTGAGGGCCTTTTTTGTCTCTCTGGATTTCTGGAAGAAGGGTGTGTCCTGTTGATCTCTGCCGGAAAAAAATTCGTCACTGCCGCAATCTCGGTACTGCTTTGGGCGGAGTCGTCCCGCGCCGGGGCGATCCTGCGCGAGGTGTACACCGATATCGCCGACGTGTCGGTGCAGAGCCTCACCAACAGCGCGAAATACCTGGCAGGCACCCCGGATGCCACGAACTGGGTGACGGACCTGTTCGAAGCGCCGCTGAACTACGGCGACAACTTCGGGCAGCGCATGCACGGCTACGTGCGCCCTCCGCAATCCGGGTCGTATACCTTCTGGATCGCCAGCGACGACCACTCGGAACTCTGGCTGAGCACCAACGCGTGGCCCGCGACCAACCTGGTGCGCATTGCCTCCGTGAGTGATTGGACGAGCCCGCGCGAGTGGACGAAGTTTTCCGCCCAGCAGTCAGCCCCGATCGCGCTCGAGGCGGACAAAATGTACTACATCAGCGCCCTGATGAAAGAAGGGACCGGCGGTGACAACCTGGCCGTGCGCTGGCAACTGCCCGACAGCACGATCGAAGGCCCGATTCCTTGTACGCGACTCCTGCCGCCCGGCGGACCGTGGGCGGCGCCGCAGGTCGCGGAACAGCCGGCCGATCTGGAGGTCGTCGAAGGGGAGCCCGCTGTCTTCAGCGTCAGCGCGAGCAACCTGTATCCGGTGACATACCAGTGGCTGCGCGGCGGAACCAATATCGCGGCGGCGACCGCGTCGAACTACGTCATTTCCGCGGTGTCGCTGGCCGACGCCGGCGCGCAGTTCTCCTGCGTCCTGAGCAACGGGCTGGGGGTTGTGACAAGCGATGTCGCCACGTTGACCGTCCTGGCCGATACGAATCGGCCCTCGCTTTCGTCGGTCTACAACGTGGCCACGACGACGCTCTACGTGGTTTTCAGCGAAGTGGTCCAGGCCGCGGGCGCGAGCAACACCACGAACTACCAGTTGAGCGGCGGCATTTCAATCCTGGCCGCCGTGCTCGATGCGGATGCGCGGACAACCATCCTGACCGTTTCGCCGCTCACCTACAGCAACGTGTATACCCTGACGGTGAGCAACATCCTCGACCGCGCGTCGGTGCCGAACGCCATTCTTTCAGGCTCGCAGTGGGTGTTCACCGCGCGCGAATACGCGCTGCAGAACATAGGCTCCCCGTCGTTTACGGGCACGGTGTCCTATGTCGCAAGCGGCGTGGATCTCACGGCCGGCGGCCACGGGCTGGAGGGGCCGGGAGACGCCTTCGCGCTCAACTACCGTCTGCACACCGGCGACTTCGACGTGCAGGTGCGCATGGAGAGTCTCGATCCGGTTGATCCGTGGGCGATGGGAGGCATCATGGCGCGAGAGACGCTTGATGCGGACAGCCCGTTCGCCGCGGTGGCGGCCACGCCGACGATCAGCGGCGTGAGTTTGCAGTACCGCCGCCCGGTCGGAGTGGACTTGCTCGTCAACGGGGACTTCGAGAGCGGCTTGGAAGGCTGGGGATATCCCGCGGGCTGGGGCGCCTGGGGCGCGGCCTCGGCCCAGACCAACAAGGCGCTGAACGAGGGCGGCGCGGGCAAGCCCGCTCCCTCGAACGCGAACGACGGCATCTGGATGATGCGCGTGACGAACAACCGCACGACGACCGGCGACAACTGGGCGGGAGACGGCCAGTGGGTCGCGGTGACGCCGGGCGAGCGCTACGTGTTTTCCGCGCACTACCTCATCCAGAGCAACCTGCCGGCGGGGCATTCCACCTACGTGAACATGGAGTGGTACAATGGCTCGAAGACCGAAGTCAGCTATGAATCGCGTGTGTACAGTGGCAAGCTGAGCACGCAGTCCTCGTGGACCCACATCGCGGTGACGGGTTCCGCGCCCGTCGGAGCTGTCTACTGCAAACCCGTGATCGCGTACGAGGACTTGGACGGCCGGACCAACAGCATCGGCGAGCAGTACAACACGTACTGGGATACGGCGGCGATGCAGTTCGGTGCCGGCGGCGCCGTCGAATCGGCGGGCTCTTTCCCGGTGAATTACCCCTACTTGTGGCTGCGGCTGAAGCGCGTGGGCAACCTGTTCACGGCGTTCGCCAGCCATGACGGGGCGCGGTGGAGCGTTGTCGCGCAAGTGAGCAACGCCCTGCCGTCCGCAGTGTACCTCGGCCTTTATGCCACCAGTCACGACGATGACGAGGTCGTGACGGCCGCGTTCCGCGACTGGGGCACCGTGACCGGCGGCACGACGGGAAGCCTGCAGGTGACCGGATTCGAGCCCCTGGGCCCGTCGAGCCGGAAGACCGCGCTGGCGATCTCGGAAATCATGTACAATCCCGCGCCGCGGACGGACGGGCGCAACCTCGAGTTCATCGAGCTCTTCAACAGCGACCCCATTGACGCGGACATCGGCGGGTACCGGATCGCGGGCGAAGCGACCTACACGATGCCCGCGGGCACGATTATCCCCGGCGGCGGCTTCCTGGTTGTCGCGCGCGTGCCGGCCGACGTGGAAGCCGTGTACGGGGTGAGCGGGGTGTTGGGTCCGTACAGCAAGAACCTGCCGAACAGCTCCGCGATCGTCCAGTTGCGAAACGAGCTGGGTGCGCTCCTGCTCGAGACGGAATACGATGACGAGGAGCCGTGGCCCGTCGCGGCGGACGGCGCAGGCCCGTCGCTGGTTCTTGCCCGCGCGTCGTACGGGGAAGGCAATGCGAAGGCGTGGTCCGCCAGCCGGTTTGTCGGGGGCTCGCCGGGCGCGCTGGACCCCGTTTTCTTCACGCCGTACGATGCGTTGCGGATCAACGAGATCGTCTCGCATACGGATTCGCCGTTGTACGACTATATCGAGCTGTACAATCACAGCACGTCCGCGCTGGATCTTGCGGGGTGCATCCTCACGGACAATGCCGACACGAACAAGTATGTCGCGCCGGGCGGGACGATGATCGGCGCGCGCGGGTTCCGCGTGTTCAGGACGAACGAACTCGGATTCTCGCTCAGCCAATATGGGGAGACCGTGTACTTCAAGAGCCCGGGCGGGACCTCCGTGGTGGATGCCGTGCTTTTCGAAGGCAGCGAGAACGGGGCCTCGATGGGCCGGTATCCGGATGGAGCGCCGGGCTTCCACGAACTGGCGGCGCGCTCCGCCGGCACCAACAACACCCTGACGACGCTGCGCATCCGCGACATCGTTATCAACGAGATCATGTACCACCCGATCTCGGAGAGCGATGATGACGAGTACATCGAACTCTACAACCGCGGGTCGAGCAACGTGAATGTCGGCGGCTGGGCCTTCACGAAAGGCGTGGACTACACCTTCCCGCCGGATACGATCGTGGCGCCGGGCGCGTACATCGTCGTGGCGAAAAACGCCACGAACCTGATCGCCCGCTATCCCCAGCTTGCGACGACCAATACGTACGGCGACTACTCCGGGAAACTGGCCAACAGCGGAGAGCGCGTGGTCCTCGCCAAGCTGGACGACCCGGAAGATCCGAACGGAGAGGCGTGGGTCACCATTGATGAGGTGACCTATGGCGAGGGCGGCGACTGGGGCCGGTGGACGGACGGCGACGGCTGCAGCCTGGAACTCATGGACTGCCGTTCGGACAACCGATTGCCCGACAACTGGGCCGGCAGCATCGAGACGAACAAGGGTGCGTGGACGACGATCTCGGCCACCGGCAGAGTGGACAACGGACTGGGCTCGCCGGACGAGTTGCATGTCTTGATGTTGAACGGGGGCGAGTGCCTGGTGGACAACGTGGTGGTGCAGCAGGGCGGCAACCGGGTCACCAACGGCACCTTCAACACGAACATCGGGGGATGGCTCGCGCAGGGGCACCACAAGCGGTCGGCGTGGAATCCGAACGGTGTCAGCGGAGGCTGCCTGTACGTCCGCGGCGACAACGACGGCGACACGGGAGTGAATCGTATAGAGTCGGACCTGTCGTCGGTGCTCACGATCAACCAGGATGTGGTGATCACGGCACAGGTCCGCTGGCTTGCCGGGCATCCCGGAATCCTGTTCCGCATCCGGGGCAATTACATGGAAGCGTCCGGCCGGATGGAGGTGCCGGCGAACCTCGGCACCCCGGGCATGGTCAACAGCCGGGCGAAGGCGAATACCGGGCCGGCGATTTGGGACGTCGTTCAGAGTCCCATCCTGCCGGCCGCGTCCGAGGGCGTGCTCGTGTCGGCGCGGATCAGCGACACGGACACCGTCGCCTCCGTGACGCTGCGCTACCGGGTGGACCCCGCGTTGACGACCAATGTGCTGAACATGACGGACAACGGCACGGGAGGGGACGCCGTCGCCGGGGACCGCATTTACAGCGCGATGCTCCCCGGACAATCAGCCGGAACGCTCATCGCCTATCACATCCGCGCCGTGGATGGCCGGGCGGTAGCGGCGACGAACTTCTATCCGCTGGATGCGCCGGTGCGCGAGGCGCTCGTGCGGTTCGGCGAGGAGTCGCTCGTGGGCAATTTCGGCACCTACCGCCTCTGGATGACGCAGACCAACATGAACCTGTGGACGCAGCGGGAGCCGCTCGACAACGATTCGCTGCCGTGCACCTTCGTCTACGGGGCGCATCGCGTCATCCATAATGCGGGCGCCTACTACCGGGGGAGCCCGTTCATCCGGGCGACCTACAACACCCCGGTCGGCAATCTCTGCGCATATCACGTGGACCTGCCCGACGAGGATCGTTTCCTGGGCACCGACAAGCTCAACCTCGACAGCCTTGAACCCGCGCGCGAGAACACCTCCCAGCGCGAGAAGATTTGCTTCTGGATGGCCGGCCGGATCGGCGTCCCATACAGCCACCAGCGCTTTGTGCACGTCTACGTCAACGGGGCGCGGCGAGGGAATATCTACGGGGATTCGCTTCATGTCAGCGCCGATTACGTGGAATGCTGGTTCCCCGAGGAAGCGTCCGGCGAAATCTACAAGGTGGACGACTGGTTCGAGTTCCCGGTGGACGGTTCGTTCACCGATTTCGTGTTGTACGACGCGACGCTGCAGGAGTTCACGACGACCGGCGGCGCTTTGAAAAAAGAACGCTACCGATGGATCTGGGAGAAGAAGTCGAACAAGACGTTGAACGACGATTACAGCCAGTTGCTCGAACTCATTGAGGCCATGAACGAGGCGGACCCCGCGGACTACGTCGCGAAAGTGAATACCCTCGTGGACGTGGAAGGCTGGGCCGGGATCTTCGCGCTCCGGCATGCGGTGTGTGACTGGGACGGTTACGGCTACTCCCGGGGCAAGAACGCGTATGTCTACAAGCCGTACGCGGGGCGATGGAGAATGCTCCCGTGGGACCTGGACTTCAGCCTGGGCAACAGCTCGAGCCATCCGGTCGACACGGATATCTTCCGCGAAATCAACGATCCCGTGATCAGCAACAAGTTCCTGGGCACGGCCGAGTTCCGGCGCGCGTACCTGCTGGCGATCAAGCGCATCGCGGAGGATGCGATGTGGGGCGGGAACGTGGATCCCGTCTGCGACGCGAACTATGCCGCCCTGACGGCGAACGGCGTTTCCGCGTATCCGCCGCAGGACTTGAAAAACTGGATCAGCCTTCGCCGCACCTACATCCTGTCCCAGGTCGGCGCTTACGAGTCGCCGTTTGCCGTGTCCAATAACGGGGGCGCGGACTTCAGCACGAACCGCAATGCCGTGGTTCTCCAGGGCACGGCGCCGCTGGCCGTGCAGGGCCTTCTGATCAATGGCGTGACATACGCCCCCTCGTGGACTTCCGTCAGCAACTGGAGCGTGACCGTGGTCCTTGCGTCCGGAAGCAACACGCTCCAGGTCGTCGGCCTCGACGCCGACGGCAACCCGGTGGCCGGCGCGTCGGATTCGATCGGGGTGGTGTTTACCGGCCCGGACGAATCGCCGTTCGGAAACCTGGTCATCAACGAGATCATGTACAATCCGACGAACGACGGCGCGGAGTTCCTGGAAATACACAACCTCTCGACGAATTTCGCGTTCGACTTGCACGGCATGAGGGTTGCGGGCGTGGACCTTGACTTCGAAGGTTCCGCCGTGATCGGGCCCGGCGGATTCCTTGTCATTGCGCAGGACCGCGTGATCTTCGGCTCGACGTACGGGCTGGAGATCCCCGTGGCCGCCGAGTACCCGGGTTCGCTTGACGGCGCCGGGGAAACCCTGCGGTTGGTCCGGATGAACGGCACGAACGAGGATCTGGTGGCGGATCAGGTGCTCTATGACGACGACGCGCCGTGGCCAGCGGCGGCCGACGGGGGTGGACCGTCGCTTCAGTTGATTGACCCGACCCGCGACAACGACCGCGTGGGGAATTGGGATGTCAGCATGGTCACTCCCTGCACGCCGGGCGCGCCGAACACGACGGCTGATTCGCTGCCGCCGTTCCCCGCTTTCCGGATCAACGAACTGATGTCCGCGAACGCGGGAGTCCTCGCGGACTGGACGGGCGATTTCGATCCCTGGGTGGAGCTCCATAACGGGCGGCCGAACGTGATCGCCGTCGAGCTTCACCAGGCGGGCCCGAATGATCCCGACGCGTGGTTGAACATCGAACTGGCCGCGACCGGGTCGGTGACGCTGGTCCCGGCCGGTTCGGTCTGGAAGTACCTCGATGACGGCTCCAACCAGGGCGCCGCGTGGCGGAGCAACGAGTTCAACGACGTATCGTGGAACGCGGGGCCCGCGCAGCTCGGGTACGGCGAAGGCGACGAAGCGACCACGAACAGCTACGGACCCGACCCGGACAACAAGTACGTCACCACCTACTACAGGCACTCGTTCGTGGTGGATCCGGAGTTGAGCTGCGACGAGCTCTGGGTGAGCGTGCTCGCGGACGACGGCGCCGTGGTGTACCTGAACGGCAGCGAGGTGTTTCGAAGCACCAACCTGCCGCCGGGCGAAATCACCTACCAGACCTTCACGCTCTCGTATCTCGACGGTCCCGCGGAGAACCAGTTCACGCAGGATGCCGTCAGTCCGGCGCTCCTTCGCGCGGGCACCAACGTTCTCGCCGTGGAAGTCCACCAATGCAACGAGAGCAGCTCGGACGTCAGTTTCGACCTCGCGCTGGGCGGCCGGTTCGCGATGAATTGCATTTCGACCGGCGCGACGTGGCGGTATCTCGACGACGGATCGAATCAGGGCGTGGAGTGGCGGTCCGGCGGCTTCGAAGACAACCTGTGGAGTGCGGGCGCGGGGCCGTTCGGTCATGGCCGGGGCGGGGTGGGCACGGTCATCAGCTCGAATCCCGTGACGGTCTACTTGCGCAAGACTTTCGAGATGCCGGGGGAATGGCTCGGCGGCAACCTGGTTCTGCGCATGCAGCGGGACGATGCGGCCGCGGTGTATGTGAACGGCTCGGAAATTCTGCGCGACAATCTGCCGGGCGGAGCGCTTGCGTGGACGACGCGGGCCTCCTCCGTCGTCAGCGGGGGAGCGGAGACGGCGGTGGTGGAGGTGGTGCTGAGCCCGGGGGTCTTTTCGTATAACGAGACGAATCTGTTCCCGTACCACCTGTCGGATACGTACACGAACCTGGTCCGGTGGGCGTTCCCAACCAGCGCCGTGCTGGTGTCGGAAGACTTCCGCCTGGTCTGGGCCGACGCGCAGACCAAC
>JAKJGV010000060.1 GCA_022704185.1 Verrucomicrobiota bacterium | reverse complement strand
CTACGACGAAGCCGCCTACCTCGACGCCCTCCGCCGTCGCAGCTCACCATTGGCCAGATTGTGTGCAACATGAAGAATCCTCTTTCCAGATCACCTCAGATGTGTTGGGACCGCATGTCGGCGCGTTCCGCCCATCCTCCATTGACCCCGGGGATGCGCTCTTATAATGTAGCGCCCGGACGGACAGGATTTTAACGATGTGAGGCGAACGTGTTGAATGTATTCATCCCGCTGCTGCCGTTGGCGGATTTCATCACCGCTTACCAGACCAGCAACCTGGTTTCGGGCAAGCTGATTGTTCTTATCCTCGTGGTCTTCTCGATCGTGGCTTGGTCCGTAATGATCACGAAGAGCAAAGAGCTCAAGGCCGCGCAAGAAGCATCGCGCCGTTTCCAGGCCGCCTTCCGCAACGAAACGCACCCCCTCGCGCTCTACCTGAAGCGACAGGCCTACCCGGAGAGCCCGCTGTTCAAGATCTACGAGGCGGGCTGCATCGCGATCGGCGGCGAGCTGACCAGCGGGCGGGTTCGTAACGGCGACCTCTTTGAGGCCGGCGCGCGCCTGGAAGGACACCGCCTGAACCAGCTCCAGGTCGAAGTGGTCCGGCGCGCGACGGAGCGCTCCGTCGCGGATGAGGCGTTGACGCTGGAAAGCCGGATGGGTTTCCTCGCGACGGCGGTCAGCGCGAGCCCGATGCTCGGGCTGCTCGGGACCGTGTGGGGCGTGCTCGACTCCTTCGCGGCGATGGCCGTCGTCGGTTCCGCAAACCTCTCCGCGGTGGCGCCCGGCATTTCCGGCGCGCTGCTGACGACGGTGGTCGGGCTGCTCGTCGCGATCCCGTCCGCGATCGGATACAACATGCTCACGAGCAAGATCCGCCAGATCGCGGTGCAGATGGACAACTTCGCGCAGGAATTCGTGGCGGACCTGCAGCGGACGTTTGTGCAGCAGTAGGGACTGACTCATGGGCCGCCGGACCTCCATACTCTCGCTCGAGCAGATCAAAGAGATCAACATGACGCCGCTCATTGATCTCACGTTCCTGCTGCTCATCACGTTCATGATCACTTTCCCCCTGCTGGAGCAGGGTATCCAGGTGAATCTCCCGCGCGGCAAGACGTCGGATCTCGACGAGCCCCGCTCGCGCACGATCACGGTGGACGCGCAGAACCGGATCCATCTCGACCGGCAGAGCATCACGCGCGAGGAGCTGGCCGCGGAGATGAACACGCTGGGCCGCGCCGATCCGGACGTGGTGATCATGGTGCGCGCGGACGAGAGGATTGCGTACGGGCAGCTCGTGGAGATTCTGAGGATATTGCATGACGCGAAGATCGCTCGCATGGCGCTGGTGACGAATCCGGAGAAATAGGACTCATGGATGACCGCTTCAGGAGAAGTCTCAAGGTCAGTACCATCGCGCACGGCGTCATTCTCCTGATCGCGATCATCGCGCCGTTGGTGTTCAACTGGCGGCTCCGGCAGAAGCGCAAGGAGATCGTCAGCATCGTCGAGTTCACCGTGGCGCTGCCGGAAGCGCCCGCGCCCGAGCCGGTGCGCGATTTCCGCGCGCCCGAACCGCCGAAACCGCCGCCGAAGCCGATCGTCCCGGATATCCCCGAGCCCGCGCCCAAACCCAAGGTGGAGAAGAGCCAGAAGAAGATCACGCGGCCCCCGCCCAAGCCCCAGACGCCGCCGTTGTCCGCCGAAGAAATCAAGAAGCTCCTGGCGAAGGGGGCGAAGATCTCGGACAAGACATCCATCCCTTCCGATCTCGATTCGTTGTCGTGGTACTACGCGCTCGTGCGCCAGACGATGTACGACGCATGGACGCAGCCGGGCGGGTTGGCGAGGTCCGCCGGGATCATCACGAAAGTGGAGATCCGCGTGCAGCGGGACGGGACGATCACGCGGCGCCGCATGATCCAGTCTTCCGGCCATTCCGTCATGGACGATTCGGTCATGCGCGCGGTGGAGGCCGTTGCGCGGATCAAGCCGCTGCCCGCCGAGGTGCGCGGTTCCTACTACGATATCACCATCGAGTTCGAGCTCGCGGCGGGGGCGCTCTGAGCATGCGTCACCGGCACGTGATCTGGGACTGGAACGGCACGCTGTTCAACGACGCCGGCTTGTGCGTGGACTGCATGAACACCCTGCTCGAGCGCCGCAGCCTTCCGCTCCTGACCCCGGCGCGCTACCGGGCGGTATTCGATTTTCCCGTCATCGAGTATTACCGGCGGCTGGGCTTCGATTTCGACCACGAACCGTTCGAGCGGCTCGGCACGGAATTCATGGTTGAATACGAGCGCCGGAAGTACGAATGCGGCCTCCAGCCGAACGCTGTTTCCGTGCTGGAGGAGCTGGCGGGCGCGGGGCTCACGCAGTCGGTTCTTTCCGCCTACCGGCAGGACACGCTGGAGGAGTTGTTGGAGCATTTTGAGGTGCGGCGGTTCTTCACGAAGGTCATCGGGGCGGACGATCACTATGCGACCGGCAAGGTGGGACAGGGGCTGAGCTGGATTCGCGAGCTGAACGTGGACCCCGGCGAGGTCGTGCTGGTCGGAGATACGGTGCACGATTTCGAAGTCGCCCGCGCGATGGGGACGGCGTGCGTGCTCATTCCCGGCGGCAATCATGATCGCGCGAGGCTGCTTTCTTGCGGGGTGCCGGTGCTGGACGGACTTCGCGAAGTGGCGCGCGCGATCGTGGACGGCTGAGCCGCTCAACCCTCGGGCCGCAGCAGTTTGAACCCGAGTTCCTTGTCCAGCTTGCGGCAGGCGCGGGTGTCCAGCAGTTCGACCATGATCACTTCGAGGACGTGCCAGGTCTTCACGCCGACCCTCACGCAACCGACGATCGCGCGGTCGTTCCGTCCGGCCGCCATGTGCATGTGGACCAGCGGGGCTCCGTCCTCGTCGGGGAAAAGGGTTCCCACGCCGGCGACCTCATGCGCCTCGTCGAGTTCGAACATCTGGGAAACGATCTTCGCCGCGCGGCCGCGCTCCGGACCGACCACGAGGCGGCTGCCGCGGTCGGCGCCGCCCACGGCGATGAGCCATGCGGCGCGAACCCCGTGCTCCTTTGCGAAAGCTTCGACTACTTCGTGAAGGACTTCCCCGTCCTCAAGCCGGAGGATGAACACCCGGCCTTGCCTGGCTTCGGAGTACTTCAAGGGCTGGGCTCCTTCACGGGTTCACTTCCCGACAGGCGCCGGCGCCACCACGCGCGCAGACCCCGCGGGGCGGTTTCGTCCGCGGCCGAATCCGGCGCGGCGATCGCAATATCCTCCGCTTTCACGATGACTTCCGGCGGCCTGTTTGCGTGGGTTACCGCGGCGGGGACGGCCGCGGCGGGCGCAGCCGAAACGCCGGCATTGCCCGTCCGGGGCGGATGGGTGGAGGTGTAGAGAATCGCGCCGACGCCAAGAATCACGGCGAGCAGGAACAGCACGGTCAGAAGGATGAACCGTTTCTCGGAACGCTCCAGGACATCCTGGAGTTGCTTGTCGGATTCTCTCGACCGCTCGATCAGTTCCACAACGGTTTGTCCCGAGTGGCGCGACGTCTCGTCCATCACGCCCAGCGTCTGGTTGAAGCGGTTCATGCTTTCCACCAGTTGCTGGTCGTGCCGCACGCTGCTGCTGAGTTGTTCGCGCAACAGGGCGAGGACCTCCACCTGTTGTTCGGCTGCCTTGCCGACGCTCTGGAGGCTTTCCATCGAGGCCGGCAGTTTCTCGAGCGCGCCCGCGAGTTTGTGCTGCACGTCTTCCTGGCGCTGGAGGTGCTCGTTGATGCCGCGCATCAGGGTGAGCATTTCCGAGTAGCCGGCCTGGAGCCACGCGATCTGGCGGTCGCGGCGCGCGCCGGGCCGCCAGCGGCTGAGCCAGCGGCTCTTCTGGGGTGGGGGTTCGTTCTGCGCGGATTCCGTGGAAGGGGAGATGTCAATGTACTCCTCCGCCGGTTCCGCCGCTCGGTTCTGCCTGAACCGGGCCCAGAAATCAGACCATTTGCCCATCACGCACGCTCCTTCCCTCATGCAACGAATTCATCAACGCCAGATCAAAGCCAACCCGACATACATGCTGTCCTTGGCATCGTTGTCCAAAGGGGTCTGGCTGCTCTTCCACACATGGAACCGCCGGTCCGTGTTCAAACCGCCGAGAACGCGGACCTTGAGTTTGCCGCTCACCGTGCATTCCACGCCTCCGCCGTAGCGCATGCTCTCCATGCGAACGCCGTATTCCTGATCCTCGTACGACAGGGTCCAGTTCTCGCCGGAAGGCGCGGCCTCGAGATATGCGAGCCATTTGTTGTTCGGCATGTACGTTACCCTGGGATCGGGATACCGGACGCGGATTTCCCATTCCGGCGCCGGCACCCAAGTCACGCCCACGACCGGGTACCATTGATCGTCCCCGAAAACCTCGTTGTACATCGCGCCGGCGGAAACGGACACATCCGGCCTCAGCGGATAGGCCGCGCGGACGCCGCCGCGGATCCGGGTGTCGTCGCCGTCAATTTCCTTCAGATCGCTGAAGAGTCCGGCCTTGAGGGTCCCATCAAACCGCCAGGGGTAGAGGCCCTCAAAGATCATATCGAGGCTGCCTGCGATGGAGTACAGATTCACGGTTCCGAGCTCGATATCCTCCATTTTCAGGCGCGTCCATCCCAGGTCCGCCGCGCCGGTGAGGAGCACGGGATCGTCCCATACCAGCGGTGCCGCGCGTCGCACGCGCACCTCGTGCATGGTAATCCGGCCCTTGGGCCCGATATCGGCAGGCGTGTCGTGCAGGTGGGAAATCGAGGCGGAAGGGATGTCGGGATCGGCCGCCTTCTGCGTGTTGTCGCGGACGCCCTGCGCGAGCGCTCCATATCCGCACAGCCAGAACCCGACCAGGAAACCCAGCAAATAGTTTTTCATCGTACCCTCCGCTGCATGGACGACGGGAGGATTATACCATGCGGCGAAAGGGGTCCAAGAGGTATTCGGGAGTGCTCCAACAAAATCCTCATTCGCCCCATTTTTGGAATTGCCATGCGGGAGAAGGACGCCATTATTAGGCCAATGTTAGCCGGGTTCCGGCGCATAACGCAATGGGGGCCGGCGACTAAGAGCGGGGAGGGACTGCGATGCTGCTTGGATTCGAGGACCCTTGGGTCAGCCTGGTTTATATCCTTTGTATCCTGAGTTCGCTTCTCTGTGTGGTTTGGGGCGCATTCAAGTGGAATGCGGAGGCTACGGAGGAACCGGAAGAGGAAGTCCGGCACTGGGCCGAAGAAGAAGACAAAGTCGAAGAAGAACTCTGATTCAAGGGGGACCTGCCATGGATTCCATGTGGATGACGCTTTGCGTGATTATCTATCTGTTCGTGGTCGGCTACCTTGGCTACCGGGGTTACCGGGGGACGCACACCGCGACGGATTACCTCGTGGGCGGCCGCAAGATTCACCCCTACGTCATGGCGATGTCATACGGCGCGACGTTCATCAGCACGTCCGCCATCGTCGGGTTCGGCGGCGCCGCCGGTGTTTTCGGGATGGGCCTGCTCTGGCTCACGTTTCTGAATATCTTTGCGGGGATCTTCCTTGCCTTCGTGTTCTTCGGCGGAAGGACCCATGTCATGGGGTTGCGGCTGGATGCGCATACGTTTCCCGAGCTTCTCGGGCGCCGTTTTCAATCCCGGTTTGTCCAGGGCGGCGCCGCTCTGCTTGTTTTCATATTCATGCCCCTTTACACGTCCGCGGTGCTGATCGGGGCCGCGAAGTACCTCGGCGAGCAGTTGGCGATCCCTTATGAAGCCGCGCTCTTCGTCTTCTCCATCATCATCGCGTTGTACGTGATCATGGGCGGTATCAAGGGCGTGATGTACACCGATGCCCTGCAGGGAACCATCATGCTCGCGGGCATGACGGCGCTGATTCTTCTCACCTACAGCAAGCTTGGGGGCGTGGTGCCCGCGCACCAGGCGCTTACCGACCTTGCATCCCAGGTCCCTGAGAAGCTGGCGAAAGGGGGACACCTTGGGTGGACGAGCATGCCGAAGCTGGGCTCGCCGCTCTGGTGGACGCTGGTCAGCACCATCGTCATGGGTGTCGGCATCGGCGTGCTGGCGCAACCCCAGCTCGCGGTGCGCTACATGACGGTCAAGAGCCGGCGCGAGATCAATCGCGCGGTCCCCATCGGCGGCATTTTCATTCTCATGATGACAGGCGTGGCCTTCGTGGTCGGCGCGTTGACGAACGTCTACTTCTTCAATAACACCGGCAAGATCTCGATTGCGGCGGCGGGCGGCGATGTCGAGGCGATCATCCCGATGTTCGTGAAGGCCTCCATGCCGGGCTGGTTCAGCGTGCTGTTCATGCTCGCGCTGCTTTCGGCCGCGATGAGCACGATCAGCAGCCAGTTCCATGCCATGGGGACCTCGCTTGGGCGCGACCTGGTGGAGCAGTCGCTCCGCAAGGGGCGGGCGTCCGGCGGGTTGCTGGCCACGCGCGTCGGCATCCTGATCGGCATCGTGGTCAGCGTGTACCTCGGATACGAACTGGAGAAGCAGTTCGGCAAGACGGGCACGGAGATCGTCGCGCGCGGCACGGCGATCTTCTTCGGGCTTTGCGCCTGCGCGTTCCTGCCGATGTACATCGGGGCGCTGTGGAGCCGCGCCATCACGAAAGCGGGCGCGATCGCCGGCATGCTTTCGGGCGCGTTCGCCAGCGTCTTCTGGATGCTCTTCGTGCACGAGAAGGAGTCCACGGCCCTCCTGCTCTGCAAGAAACTTTTCGGGGTGCGCTCGCTGGGCATTCGCATGGTGGAGGGGACGGAACCCGGACAGATGGTCGAACAGTTCATACGCCACGGGAAATTCATCTGGGCGTTCGTTGATCCGCTGATCATCGGCCTGCCGCTCGCGGTAATCGTGACGATCGTCGTATCCATGCTTTCGCGCAAGTTTTCCGAGGATCATCTCCGCCGGTGCTTCGGCGGGCTGGCCAAGGCGAAACAAGCTTCGTGACCGGATGAGCAAGTGAGGGGCCGCTTGGAACACCGAGCGGCCCGGGCATCGCGGAAAAAGCGGCGTGAAAACGCCGGGAAAGAGGAGGACGAGAAAATGACGAGAGCAGTCAAATTGATGGCCACGCTGGCCTTGGCAGGGCTGTGCGTGATCGTTCTGGCCGGCCCGGTGTCGGCCGCGGAGAAGGAAGAAGCGGCGAAGAACGTTCGGTACGGCGGCGATATCCGCATCCGCGAAGAGCGGTTCGACGATCTTCCGATCAAGGCCGATCCCCCCGGGGTCACGCGTGGCGGAGAGAACGACTACTTCCGCTTCCGCACGCGCCTCTGGTCGGAATTGGATCCCATGCAGAACGTCACGCTGCGCGTGCGCGCGGTGAACGAGTTTCGCGCGTGGGACAAGCCCGATGCGTCGCCCGCGCTGCAGCGGTCGAATTACGACTTCCCGGATGAAGTCGTGTTCGATGCGCTCTCGTTCGAGGTCAAGAACCTGTTGAACGACAAGTTGGACCTGAAGGTCGGTCGCCAGGATATGATCTATGGAACGGGCAAGGTGATCCTGGAAGGTACCCCGAAGGACGGTTCCCGCACGATCTACTTCAACGCCGCGAAAGCCGTCTTCCGCGCGTCGGACAAGACGACGGTGGACTTGTTCGGAATCCACAACCGCTCGCTGGACGAGCTGGCGATCAACTCGGCGGATCGCGACCTGACCGGTTTCACGTCCGCGAACGACGACATGACGGAGCAGGGCGTGGGCCTGTACCTCCAGAACAAGAGCAACGAGTCGCTTCCGCTGGAAGCCTACCTGATCTACAAGCGCGAAGGCGCCTGGAACCAGGCCGCGCGCAAGGATGAAGCCGGGGCCTACATTGCTCCGACGCTGGGCTGGCAGGAACTGGATTCGGGACGCGGCGTAGTGAAGAACTCGGAACTGAATCTCGGCACGGCCGGACTCCGGCTGATGCCGGTGTTCACCGAGAACCTCAAGGGCAACCTCGAGGTGGCCTACCAGATGGGCGAACGCGGGGACAGCGATGTGCAGGGGCACATGCTGGACGCTTCGCTCATCCAGGCGCTCCCGCTGCTCGGCGAGATGAAGCCGACCGTCAACTACGGAGTGTACTACCTGTCGGGCGACGATCCGGCCTCGAAGGACGATACGGGCTGGAATCCCCTTTGGGCCCGCTATCCGCAGTACAGCGAACTGTATGTGTACTGCTGGGATGCGGAAGCGGCGGGCCGCTGGTCCAACCTGACGATGCCCAACGTCGGTCTCTCCCTGAAACCGATGCCCTGGCTCAAGACCAGCGCGATGGTCGCCTACCTGCGCGCGAACGAGAAGGATGGTCCGGGCGGCGGCGCGGAGCGCGGCTGGCTGGGTGTGATCAAGGGCGAGTTCGAGATCAAGCAGAAGCTGTTCTGCCAGCGCGACAAGCTGAGCGCGCACCTCTGGCTTGAAGTGCTGGAACCGGGCAACTACTACAAGGTGGAAGATACCGCCTACTTCGCGCGCTGGGAGCTGATGTACCAGTTCTAAGCTGCGAAGCGAAGCTGTGAAACCGGCCGGGGCTTGCGCCCCGGCCGGTTTTGTTTTGATGGCAAGGCGGTGGTGATAGGAACCCTCACCCCGGCCCTCTCCCGCAGGCGGGAGAGGGGAATACCAGATCCGCTCTGTTCCCACTCCGTCTCCCTTGGGGAGAGGGTTGGGGTGAGGGATTTCACGGCTTGACCGCGTGTGTCCACCGGCCGGGCGTGCGGCCCATGAAGGACCGGAAGACGCGGTAGAACTGCGCATAGCTGCCGAATCCGGCGTCGAGCGCGAGCGTAAGCAGGTCCATCTCGGGATGTTCGCGGTAGAGTGCGAAGAACCGGTTGAGGCGGAGCTGGTTCCGGTAGGCCGGCAGGCTCATGCCGGTCTGCTGCCGGAAGAGCACGCTGAGGTGATACGGCGAGAGACCCGCGGCGGCCGCGAGCTCGCGCAGGGATTGCGGAGCTTCGGGGTCGTTGAGCATGCTGAACACTTTCTCGATGCGCGGATGCCACCCGCGGGTCGCTTCGACCGGTGCGGCGCGCATGAACTCCTCCCACAACGCGAGAAACGCGAACTGGAGCCCGGACCGGAACGCGTCCTTCCCCGCGATCGCCGCGAGGGTGGAGAGCATTCCGTCCAAACGGTTCAACGCGCCGCGTTCCACGCGGCGGCAGAAGAGCGAGAGGTCGTGATTGGCGCGCGGACGGATCACGCGCGGCAGGAAGTCGGGCTGCCACTCGATGATCCACACGATGAGGTCGTCTGACCAATTCGACGGGATGTGGCGCTCGCCGGGCCAGAGCCAGACCATGTGGCCCGGCAGGAGCGGATACCGGCGCGTCTCCAGCAGGATCGAGCCCGTCCCGCGCACCACGAGATTCATCTCCGTCGCCGCATGGCTGTGCCAGTGGCGCAAATACCACCGTTTGTCCGCCACGCGCACCACCACGCCCCCGTAACCGGGGCGCGGATCGAACGGATGAAGGTTCTCGTGCATCGCAATAAATGATAACTCACTCCTCGGACGCTGCAAAGACGTTTTCGGCCGGGGGTGGGATGATCGCACGCAATGCAGGCAAACCCTTCAATGAAAGGCCTTTTAATCGCCATGACGCTCGCCGTTGCCGCCACCCGGACCGCCGCCGATACGACTGCACAAAAACTGAGAATCCAGCCGCTCGGGCCGCATGTGGTCCGGGTCGAACAGGCCGGACCGAAGGGGTTCGAGGACCGCCCGACGTTCACGATCGTGAGCCGCGAACCCGCGGGCACGGTGCCGCCGGTCGAGGAGGTGGACGGCAAACTCGTTGTGCGCGTGGAGGGTTACCGGGTCATCGCGCCGGGCGTCGGGTCGTACACGAACGTGCGGATCGAGGACGCGCGCGGGAAAGTCGTGCATCGGTTGTGCGAGCGCGATCTGAGGACCCAATACCTGCCGTCGCCGTCGGCGCTGCCGGAGGTGTGGGTGCTCGCGGACGCGCCGCGCGTCGTGCCGCCCGCGTGGGGCGCGCTGCCGCCGCCGGACGACCAACGCGACGCGCATTCCGGCTGGGATCTCGGCAACCCCGCGCCCGACCTCTACGTGTTCTTCCCGAAGGCGTCCGGCTACGACGCGTTCCGGTCCGCGTTCCTGCGCCTGACCGGCCCGGTGCCGATGCTGCCGCTCTACGCGTTCGGTTTGTGGTACAGCCGCTACTATCCGTACAGCGAGGCGAGCGCGCTCTGCACGATGGATCGCTTCCGCGCGGCGAATATCCCGCTCGACGTGTTCGTCGTGGACACGGATTGGCGCGTCGGCGCGTCGCACGGCTACGGCATCAACACGAACCTCTTCCCCGACATGCGCCGGTTCTTCGAGAGCGCGCACGCGAGGAACGTGCGCGTGATGCTGAACGATCACCCGGAACCCGTCGGCCCGCACGCGTTTGCGCCGGAGGAGTTGAAATACCGGCGCGACGGGTTGGAGTCGCTGCTCAACCTCGGCGCGGACATCTGGTGGTTCGACCGCAACTGGGGCACGCACCTGCAGACGCCGACCGAAGGCCTCAACAAGGAAGTGTGGGGCATGCGCCTCTACCACGACATCACGCAGGCGAACCGGCCCGGCAAGCGCCCGCTGATCATGTCGAACGTGGACGGCATCAACCACGGGCGCATGGACAGCCCGAGCCATCCGGCGGCGCACCGGTATCCGGTGTGGTGGACCGGCGACACGGTCGCGAAGTGGGATTACCTGCGCTGGGGCGTGGAAAACGGCGTGAACGCGGGCGTGGTTTCGCTGCTGCCCTACGTGAACGAGGACCTGGGCGGTCATCACGAGCAGCCGGATGTGGAGTTGTACATCCGCTTCATGCAGTTCGGCGCGTTCAGCCCGATCGCGCGCATCCATTGCACGACGCAGGTTCACCGCTACCCATGGGCCTACGGGTCGGAGGCGGAGCGCGTCGTGGGCGACTACTTCCGTTTGCGCCAGCGGCTGCTGCCGACGTTGTACACGGCGGCGTTCCGCGCGTATCGCGACGGGCAGCCGATCCTGCGGCGCTGCGATCTTGAATGGCCGAGCCACGAGGAGGCGGCGGACCCGACGCAGTACCTGTTTGGTGACGATCTGCTCGTCGCGCCGATTATCGAGAAGGGCGACGAAAAACGCGTCGCGAGCCGTTCGGTCTGGATTCCCGAAGGCGAGTGGACGGATGTGTGGAGCGGCGAGACGTGCACGGGTCCGGCGACGATCGAGGTGTCGTGTCCGCTGCGCCGCATGCCGATGTTCGCGCGCGGCGGCGGCATCGTGCTCACGGTTGCGGACTCGCTCAACACGGCGGAGTCGGACTGGAGCCGGATCACGGCCGACGTGTTCGTTCCGTCGGCGGACGGCGTTTCGCGACGAGTGCTGTACGAAGACGACGGCGAGAGCGTGGACTACCTTGCCGGGAAGTTCAGGCTGACGGAACTCTCGCTGGAACGGAAGGGGCGGGGCCTGAAGCTCTCGCTCGCTCCATCGGCGGAGCACAACTGGGTCGTCCGGTTCCATCTGCCGGCGGGTGAGCGCGTGGACGGGGTGACGCTCAACGGTTCGGCGCTGGCGCAGGAGAAGGTGCGCGTGCTGCAGCCGGGCGCGCGCGACCTCGACGTGATCTTCACGGGCGCGGGTTCGGCGCCGCCGCCGAAGGGCGGGGCGCTCGTGGAGGTCGAGACCGGGACTATGTCCGCGGGCGCGCGCGTTGATTTCACCGTCCACTTCTCGCCGCGCTGACCGGGAGGCTTCATGTACGCGGTCAAACAGCTTCCGGAGAAGATCGCGGGGCTGAAGTATCGCCCGAGCATCGAGCCCGGGCGCAGCGACGACGTGGATTTCTATGGCGAATTCTATCGGCCGGTGCCGCGGGAGTTCTCTGTGGAAGACCAGCGGTGGTTGCTGCATCACCTCGTCCAGGTGCCACAAGCCCGATGCATCGTTGAAATCGGTGTGCAGCGCAACTCGTTGCCGGATTCCTCGACCGGCATTTTGATTCAGCATAAGCCGGCGCACGCGACGTACATCGGGATTGATGTGGAGGACAAGAGCCACCTCGACGATCCGGCGCGGCGCGTGTTCACGGTGAAAGCGGATTCGTCCGATCGTCAGGCGGTCTTCGCGCTGATGGATCGGCTGGGGTTGCCGGAGATAGACTTCCTGTTCATTGACGGCTGGCACTCGGTGAGCCAGTGCGTGCGCGATTGGCGCTACACGGATCGTTTGTCGGCCGGAGGCGTCGTCATGCTGCACGACACGAACGTGCACCCGGGCCCGGTGACGTTGTTTGACGCCATTGACGAGAAGCGGTTCGAGAAGGTCAAGTACTGCACCGAGGGACCCGACTGGGGGATCGCCGCCATCACGCCGTTAAGGCCGCCGGAATGGCGTTGAGCAGCCCGCGACGCGGCTCGACACGCGCTCTGGAGAGCGCGTCTACGGCGTTGACGTGTTTCCCGGCTGCACGGCCCTCAACATCCGGGTTGGCGCAGGGGGTCGAGTTTTGGTATTTTCGCCCGAAAGAAAAAGAGGGGTATGCGTATGATCTTCGACAAAAAGATGGAATGCATGGACCGGGGAGAACTTCGCCGCATCCAAGGCGACCGGCTGAAGGACGCCGTCAAGCGCGCGTACGACCACGTGCCGTTTTACCGGCGCAAGCTCGACGAGCACGGCGTGAAGCCGGAGCATATCCGTTCGATCGACGACATC